>JANQEH010000246.1 GCA_028278455.1 bacterium | reverse complement strand
GACCTTCCCTGTGATAATCACATACATTTCATGTCCCGCATCACCCTGCTTGAAAATTACGTCGTTTTCCCAGAATACTTTTTTCATCTATTTCTGTCTTAAAACTCTAATCGAAAAATATTGTTGCAGTGAAATTATACTAAAATATCAATAATCAATCCTCGATGCAAACTAAAAGATAAGAATTCCGGAGTTCTTATAAGCAGTAATTTATTGTTCGACAATACATTCCAGGATATAAAGTTCCTTGCCCATAGAGATGATCTTCTCCAGTGACAGCCCCGATTCCGAAATCAGGTTTCTAAACTCATTCTCATTTCTCTCTTTTCCTCCTGTAATTACTAACATTTCCAGATCCAGAAGCTTTGAAATTGAGAATTCATCTCCTTCCGGAATTATCAATTCGATGATCAGTAGTTTTGAACCGGCTTTCATGGCTGATTTGCAGTTTCCCAATATTTTAATACAGTTATCATCGTTCCAATCATGTAGAATACTCGATAGTATATATACATCTCCTCCGGAAGGTATACTTTCAAAAACATCACATGTCCTGCATTCCAATCTTTCATCAATTTTGAATTTTTCAAAAACTGCCGATGAGTGCTTCAATACCTCTGCCTTGTCTGCAAGTATTCCATTTGATAAAGGATATGACTTAAGAATATTAGCAAGGAGTATACCTGTACCTCCGCCAACATCTACTATCAATCTGTCAGAAGAGAAATCATATGTTTCTGTCAGCAGTCTACCTGTCTCGGATGTTCTGAATGAATTTGCCTCATTGAATATCTCCGCCGCTTCTGGATTTTCAGACAACCAGTCATTTAATTTTAACATATGGGCTCTTTCGAATGGATAATCTCCCGATTTCATGCAATCAGAGAGCATTAACCAAGCTTCATCATTCCAATTTGAATTAAACATTAAACATATTGACCTCATTATCCCGGTTTTTAGAAGAGCTCCAGTAGATGTGTTTTGGTATTGACCGTTCTCATCTTTTAAAAAAATACCTGTAGACACCAGCACTCTTAATACTCTGTGAAGATAATCCTTATTTGTATCTGTTACCTCGGATAATTCACTTAAGCTCATCGGCCTTTTTGCCAAAATATCGGGGATCCTGAGTTCGGCAGCTATACTTACAGGCTTGCTTATCCATTTTGCTGTTAAGTGTCTCATAAGTGTATCACCAGTCGATATTTGTTCATTATCCATAATTCTCTCTCTTTGCTTTTTAGATGGTTTAGGATTTAATGGTAAATTATATTCTGATTATTTTAATGATTTGCGGAAAATATGAAGGTTGTGAGAAAAATACTGTTTAAATGGAGAAAATATTAGTTGAATTGTGTCAAAGGATAGTGATAATAATATATGAAATTTGTTTTATACAGTCAATACAGATTTCAAAAAATTTGCAGTTTGTTAATATTTTAAAATTATTTCGAAAAAAAAGTGGAACAATCTCATTTTTATTTTGTATATTGATGCATAAACTGACTAACAGTCATATTTTGTATTGCACTATATTCCTTGTATCACATTTGGGAGTCTGATCATGGGTATTCAAGAGCGAAAAGAAAGAGAAAAAGAGCAAAGAAAACAGGATATTATTGAAGCTGCGGAAAGGATCTTCTTTACAAAGGGTTTTGAAGATTCTACAATGGATGATATTGCCGAAGAGGCGGAGCTCAGCAAAGGAACCCTGTATCTCTATTTTAAAAGCAAAGAGCAGCTATACCTCGAGATCATGCTGAGAGGTGAACAGATAATGAATTCATTATTTAAAAAAGCCTCTGAAAAGGTGGATACCGGATTGGAGAAATCATATGCTATTGGAAGAGCCTATCAGGAATTCAGGAAGAACCACTATGATTATTTTAACGCCATGATCTATTTCAACATAAAAGAAGACAACCTCGACGAAGAGGATCTTGTGGCTATGAAACTTCATAAGGAGCGAAATGACGGGCTAAATATGCTGATTGCCTCACTCCAATGCGGAGTTGATGACGGGAGTGTCCATCCGGAAATAGATCCGGTAAAGACTTCTGTGCTCTTATGGGGTATGGCAAATGGTCTGTTTCAGCTTCTTACCAGAAAAACACTTATTCTGGAGAAAGTTCATAATATAGACACTAAGGAAGTTGCTGAGTATTTCTATGAGTTTATTCTTCATGCATTGTCCAACAAAGAAAACAAGTAAAAATATTACCGGGAGAACTATAAATGAGAATTATAATCACATCGATTTTGATTTTTCTTAACACTACCTACTCCCTATCACAGGATAGACATCTGGAAAGTTATATTAAAACCGGGCTTGAAGACAACCTGGCGCTGAAACAGAAAGAGTTCTCGCTTGAGAAGAGTCTCCAGGTGCTTCGCCAGGCAAGGGGATTGTACCTCCCTTCAGTTACCATAGATGCTCGATATTCACGTGCCGGCGGCGGCCGTATGATCGATTTTCCAGTGGGAGATATCGTCAATCCCATGCATCAGACATTGAATCAGCTTCTAGAACTTCAGGGATTGCCGGGAGGTTTTCCGGGTAATATCACTAATGTAAAAGAACCTTTTTTAAGAAAAAAGGAACAGGAAACGAAGATAAGAACTGTTCAACCGCTTTTAAACAGTGAGATTCATTACAACTATCGTATAAAATCAGACATGAGAGACATGGCAAGGGCTGAAAGAGATATTTTCAGGAGACAGCTGATCGCAGATATTAAGAATGCCTATTATAATTTCATACTTACCAACCATGTCATTGTGATCTATACTGAGACTGAAAAACTGCTTAGAGAAAATCTTAGAATAAGCGAGTCTCTAGTTCGAAACCAGGCTGCTACAATAGATATTGTTTATAGAGCTGAGGCAGAACTGAGCAGTTTGGACCAGAAACAAGAAGAAGCCAGGAAAGACAATGATCTTGCAAAATCATATTTCAACTTTCTGGTCAACCGACCATTTGGTTCCGAAATCTTGTTCGATGAGACCTCAGATGAGTTACAATTTGCGGATATATCCCTTGAAGAAGCTGTCGAGAGGTCAAAAACTCATAGAGAAGAGTTTCTACAGCTGCAGAGTGCTGTTAGGGCTGCCGATGGAGCAAAAGGACTCGCCAGAAGCGCTTACCTGCCCAGCCTGAATGCTGTATTTGATTATGGTATCCAGGGAGAAAAATACCGCATTTCTAAAAATGATGACTACTGGATGCTTTCTCTTGTCGGTCAGTGGAATATATTTAATGGTTTCCAGGATGATGCAAGGAGACAGCAGGCTGTCATCGAGAAGAAACGTCTTGAAACACAAATGGAAGAATTGATCAGAAATATCGAACTTCAGGTACGTGACGTATACAACAGGATAAGAGTTCAGGAAAAGATGATAATATCCAGTGAGCAGCATCTTAGGAGCACAAAACAGACTTTCAGAATAGCGGAAAGAAAATTCCGGGAAGGACTGTCAACACAAATAGAATTTATAGATTCAAGAACCACAATGACCAAAGCTGAGATAAACAGCATTTTAGTGCGTTATAAATATTATATGCTCCAGGCAGAATTCGAGAGGTATGCAGCTCTTTACGAAACCGGTAAATAGAGTCGAAATAAATTAAAGTATGAGATTATATATCAACTATAATGAATTATTATATAAAAAGATGCACCGGAGGTTTCAACATGAATAAGATAAAGATAATGACTATTATTATTTTGGTTTTGGCGGCCCCCCTCCTATTATCAGAATGGGTTAGAAGCGGCAAGGCGGAGCTTATAGATCAAAGAGATGAAAGAATACCTGTCAGGACAGCTGAAGTATACCGAGAAGATATTGTTATTCCGATTCAGACAAGCGGAATTCTTTCATCCAAATCGGAGATTAAATTATCATTTAAAACTGGTGGTATAATCTCAAAATTAAACGCCGACGAAGGTGACCAGATACAGAAAGGGCACCAGCTTGCCAGCCTCGATCTTTCAGAGATAAATGCAAGGGTTGCTAAAGCAAGGTCTGTTTTGGAAAAAGCAGATAGAGATTTTGCCCGGATCGTGAATCTTTATAAGGACAGTGTTGTTACCCGGGAGCAGTATGAAAATGTTCAAACTGCGCTTGAAATAGCAAGATCAGACCTTAAGATTGCCGAATTCAACAGGGCACATTCTGTAATCTCAGCTCCGGCAGATGGCAGGATTCTTAAGCGCTTATCAGAAGAGAAAGAGCTGATCTCACCGGGGAATCCTGTATTTTTATTTGGATCATCAGAACATGCATGGGTGATTAGGGCAGGTATTTCTGATAAAGACATACTTCGAGTAAATGAAGGGGATTCGGCTGATATACATTTTGATGCTTATCCCGGGAAGTCTTTTAAGGCAAAAGTAACGGAGAAAGCAGAATCTGCTAATCCGGCAACCGGTACCTTTGAGATCGAGCTAAGCGTTATACCGGATGAAAATAAACTTATTTCAGGTTTTGTCGGAAAAATAAAAATATATCCTTCGAATGTTATCAGGAGATTCACACTTCCTGTAGAGTCAATCCTTGAAATGGAAGGTTCCATCGGATATGTTTTTGTACCTTTTGATGACAACAGGAACGTCAAGAAGCTTCCAGTGGAACTTCTATTTCTGGTCGGAGACAGGATAGCTGTAGAGGATGATCTTGCTAGAATTGAAAGAATTGTCAGTGAGGGTGTCCCCTATCTCTATGATGGAGCTTCTGTACAGATAATAAACTAATTAATTGACCTGTATTTATAGGATATAAATATAATGCGTTTACCTGAAATAGCAATCAAAAATAACCAGTTCACTGTAATTGTAGCTTTATTACTTGTTTTATCAGGTATTGTATCTGCTCTTAACATGCCCAGATATGAGGATCCCGTAGTAGATCCTCCAGGTTCAAACATTTTCATTCTATACCCCGGTGCGAGTCCGAAAGACCTCGAAGAACAGGTCGTCGACATACTGGAGGAATCGATAAACGAGCTTGAGGATATAAAACATCTCTTCTCGTTCATAACTGACGGATTAGCAACAATTGAAGTTGAATTCACGGCTGGCTCGGATGGAGATGACAAGTATTCTGATGTTCTTCAAAAGGTCAACACAGTCAGAAACCAACTGCCGGATGACATTGCATATCTCGACATGATCAAATGGTCGATCTCAGATGTATCTATCCTTCAGTTAGCTCTGGTTTCAGAAGAAACGAGTTACAGGACTCTGGAAAATGAATCGGATGAGCTTAAAAAACTGCTTGAGAAAATCCCGGGTGTAAAAAGAGTTGAGCAGTACGCTATCCCTGAACAGGAGATAAGGGTATCACTGGATATAGAGAAGATCGCCGCCAGGAATATTTCCCTCAACAGAATCATCGGAGCAATTCAGGGCAACAGCGCAAACATACCGGGCGGATATATCGATATAGGAAAGAAAAGATTTAACATCAAAACAAGCGGAGCATATGAAAATCTCGATGAAATAAAAAATACAATAATCGGTTCTTATGACGGCAATATCGTTTACCTGAAAGATGTAGCAAATGCTGAATTTACTTATGAAGACAAGAATTATTACGCAAGGATCAATGATGAAAAAGCTGTTTTTATTACAGTTACGCAAAAAACAGGAAGTAATATTTTCCCGATTAAGGCTGATGTAGAGCGAATCCTTAATGAGTTTTCCGAACATCTGCCTGAGAATATCAGGATTGAAACAGTATTCGATCAGTCAATCAGCGTATCAGACAGGCTGGACAATTTCTTTATTAATCTTATGCAAGGAGTTGCCCTTGTAGGTGTAATTATAATTATCGCCCTGGGATTCAAAGCATCCGTTCTTGCCATGATGGCAATTCCGGTCTCGATATTGATCGCGCTGGGATTTGTAGATCTGACCGGATACGGTCTTCAGCAGATGACTATAACCGGAATGGTAATAGCTCTTGGGCTCCTGGTTGACAATGTTATTGTTGTTACCGAGATAGTCGCAAGAAATATAAAAAAGGGTATGGATCATCTTGAGGCTGCCGTAAAAGGAACTTCTGTAATCGGGTGGGCAGTTGTGAGCGCAACAATGACAACTGTTCTAGCGTTCCTTCCGATAATCATGATGCAGGATGTAACCGGTGATTTCATCAGAAGTATGCCTGTTACTGTGGTTTATACCCTTATTGCTTCTCTAATGATTTCACTTACCCTATCCCCTTTCCTTGCAAGTAAACTGCTTAAAAGATATGGAGATGACCGGGGTAAGAAAATAAGAGAAAGGGCAATCGATTGGCTGATATCACGAACTTATATTCCAAGTCTGAATTATTCTCTGAAACATCCGAAATTGATAATTGCTCTGTCTGTAATCGTATTTGCCGGGAGCCTGTCGCTCGTTCCCCTGGTCGGGGTAAGTTTTTTCCCAAAAGCTGAAAAACCCAACCTGATCATTAACGTAAATACTCCTGAAGGAACCAGCCTTGACGCAACAAATGAGATTGTAGAATACGTTGAATCTGTCCTACGATCAAGAGCCGAGGTTAAGCATTATGCCTCGAATATCGGCCGGGGAAATCCCAGAATTTATTACAATATTATATCAGAAAGAGAAAAAAGTACTCATTCTCAGATATTTGTCGAGCTGCATGAATATGATCCGGTTGCCACACCTGTTATGATAGAAGAACTCAGGAAAGAGTTCAAACTGAATCCCGGTGCGAGGATCGAAGTAAAAGAACTTGAACAGGGACCGCCGGTAAACGCACCTATCGAAATAAGAATATTGGGTGAGAACCTGGATACTTTAAAAAAACTTGCCAGGGATGTAGAAGATATCATATCAGGTACCAATGGTACTATCAATGTCGACAATGCGCTAAGGACTACCAAAACAGATCTTCATGTAAATATAAATAGAGACAAAGCCGGAATACTCGGAATACCTGTAGTTGATATTGACAGGACAATAAGAACAGCATTTGCAGGTATTACAGCTGCACAATTCAGAGATGATGAAGGCAAAGAATATGATGTGGTTGTGAGACTTCCTTACAAAGATAAACTGAAAATCGAGGATTTCAGCAGGATATATATAGCATCAGTCAGCGGTGAGCATGTCCCGCTAAACCAGCTGGCGAGCATTGAGTTTGTTACAAGTCCTACAAATATTGAACATTACAACCTCGAACGAACTGCTACAATCACTGCTGATGCTCAGAGAGGTTATACAGTTAATGATCTTACCATGGAAATAATAGATAAGCTGGAAAACCATGATTGGCCCCGAGGTTACAGGTATTATGCCGCCGGTGAACTGGAAAGCCGGGAAGAATCATTCGGCGGATTGGCACAAGCTGTTATCATCGCTATGTTTGGAATTCTCGGCGTGCTTGTTTTACAATTCAGGAGTATATCACAGCCGCTGATAGTTTTCAGCGCCATTCCTCTTGCAATAATAGGTTCGATACTGATGCTTCTGATCACAGGGAATACATTTTCGTTCATGGCATTTGTAGGATTAACAAGCCTTGTCGGGATAGTGGTGAACAATTCAATCATACTTGTAGATTATGCTAATCAGCTAAGAAGACAGGGAAAAGGACTTATAGACTCAATAATGGAATCAGCTGAAACCAGATTTCTTCCGATTATATTGACAACTGCCACAACCATAGGCGGGCTTCTTCCCCTTACTCTTCGGGGAGGAACTATGTGGGCTCCTATGGGTTGGACTATTATCGGAGGGCTGATGGCTTCGACAGTCCTTACTTTGATCCTCGTCCCGGTCCTTTATAAGGTGTTTTCACCTAGGAAAGTGCAGTAATACCCAGCTTAAAATATCCGGATTACTATGCCTATTTTTCAAAAACGACTTTACCGTCAACGATAGTGTACAGGATATCCATATTAACAACATCTGTGGGATTGTTTTTTATGATATTCCTGTCTACTATCGTAATGTCTGCAAGTTTACCGGTTTTAATCGATCCTCTGACGGCATCCTCTCTCATGCAGGCATAGGCTCCAAAGAGAGTATGTGCTCTTAAAGCCTCATCCATTGTGATTTTGTGCTGAGGTAGCCACCCGCCTTCTGGTTCACCATTATAATTTGTCCTGTTTACGGCAGCATTAAGAACATATTTTGGATGGTTCAGGAAGATAGCACCTGCATTACCGGGAACATCCGATCCAAAATTCATAATTATACCTTTGTCGATGAACTTTCGGAAGGGGAAAGCAAGTTTTTCACGCTCAGGCCCGATACGGTCTACAACCCATCTCATGTCGTCCGGCAGTTGGCTGGGATTAGTCTCGGCAATAACGTTCAAAGCCTTCATTCTATCAAATTCTCCCGGCTGAACGATCTCTGCATGAATTATTCTGAACATGCTCATATCAGCATTGAGATCGGCTTTTATACGCTCAAGTACGTCCAGAACTTCGGAAATACCTCTGTCTCCAATCGCATGAGAATCAACACAAAATCCGTGCTCTACGGCTTTTTTACAATATTCATAGTATACCTCCGGATTGCCTACAAGGTTCCCAAATGTCTCGGAATCGCTGTTATACTGCTGATAATGTCCTTTATAGTCGGGCCGGTCTGTATAGGGCTCGAATAACATTGCACCACGTGATCCCAACATCCCGTCATTAGCACTTTTAAAACCACCATATCTGAGGAAATAATCACGCTCTCGTGTTTCAGGATGCATTCCCATTTCATTACCCAGTTCAAACATAAACTCCTGAAGGTCAAGCCATGGTCTTATCCAGACGCGGCAAGTCAGCTCACCGGCTTCCTGGAGTTTAAGATATCTATCAACCTCTTCCATATCATGGATCATATCGTGCACCTCAACTATACCCATTTCCCTTAGCCTTTTCAGTCCCGCACGGTATTCGTTTAATATTCTTTCTTCTGATTTTGGCTTTATCGCGTCTCTTATCTTTATTATTGCGGGTGATCCTCTATATATCAGACCTGTGAGCCGGCCGTTTTTATGCTTCATACCTCTAAGCTTTGAATCCTCAAGTCCTGCCGCTGTTAATGCTGCGGTATTTGCCAGGTATAGTTCTCCATCATAACTGCTAAAGAAACAGGGATTGTTTTCCGTGTATTTATCTATTATTCCCCTATCAGGCTCCCACCTGTTTTTACTTACAAGCCTCCTTATATCCCCTTTTCCTGCTTCCCATTGGATTGCGCCGCTCCACTGTCCACCGGTTATCCATTCCCCTTCACCTACAAGCGGGACTACCCTCTGGACCTCTTTTACTAGCCCTGCATCAGAATCAACATTCATTAGCATTATATCGTGCTGCTGTGCAGAGAAACCTGCAAAATGAACATGAGCATCTATAAAACCGGGAACAGCCAGTTTACCTTCAATATCTATAATCCTCGTATTGGATCCAGTGTATTTTTTGATCTCATTACTGCTATCGAGAACAGCAATTATTTTGTTACCTGATATAGCTACTGCAGAGGCCCATGGATGATCATCTTCGAGTGTATAAATGTCACCGTTCATCAATACCAGGTCGGCTTTCTCAGTAGAGCACGAAATATTAACAATCACAATTATCAGAAGTATGAATATTTTCATTCTGCAATTCATGGTATTTCTCCCCTTAAAATGGATAATATTATTAGAAAGATTTGCAAGTTGCTTGATGATAATTGAAGTTATGGAATTTAGATTTAACATCCAAAAAATGCAATCCTTTTATTCTCTAACTGGAATTCAATAAGAATATTTTAGTTTAGCTATACTATATTTATTGATTTGCATTTATTAAATGCCTTTTGTAATTTATTTTTCTTGAAACGACTTATTAAACACAAAACAGCAATACAAATACTTAATTTTAGATACTATTTGAAATGACTGATGATCTGAGCCAGATTAATCCAGAGATTATTGATGATAAGCAGTATTTTCTACTTTTTGAAACAGGTAAGCCTGACGGAATACCGCAGAGATCATATCTCTTTACCGATCCAATCGATATAATACATATTGCACGCTATGAGGATATTCCCAAAGCTTTCAATAAGATCGAAAAACTGTCAGCGAAATACTATATTGCTGGTTATCTTTCTTATGAACTCGGTTATTATTTTGAAGAAAAGTTCGATAGTCTTCCCAAGCCGGCAACACCTTTAATAAAAATGGCTGTTTTTCCCGAAGTTGTTGAAATTGACCATAAACAATACTTCTCAGCAAATAACGGCTCATTATTTAAAAAATCAAATAGTGGGAAATACAGATCAGGAGAGGTAACACCGGGTATCTCCAGGATTAGTTACAACGACACCCTTGAGACCATACAGAGAAACATAAATAATGGAGTTATATATCAGGCTAATTTCACATTTAAGAGTTTTTTCGATTTTCGCGGCTGCGCTTACTCATTTTACCGCGATCTTGTGAGAAGTCAACCTGTGCCCTATAGTTGTTTTTTAAAATTCGGAAATGAATACATTTTGTCTTTATCTCCGGAATTGTTTTTCAGGTTAAACGGCGATGCTATTGAATCACGTCCAATGAAAGGCACAATTAAACGTGGAAAGAATAATCCGGATGACGAAAAACAAATCGAGATATTAAGAACCAGTAAAAAAGATCTTGCTGAAAACACAATGATAGTAGACCTTATCAGAAATGATATCGGGAAATTAGCAGTTTTCGGCAGTGTAACAGTTTCGGAATTGCACTCGATAGAGAAATACTCTTCCCTGTTTCAGATGACATCTACTGTTAATGGAACACTAAAAGAAGGCATAAGTTACTTTGATATATTCAAGGGCTTGTTTCCCTGCGGTTCAGTAACCGGAGCTCCGAAGATCACAGCAATGCAGTTAATCCGCGAGCTTGAAGAATACCAGAGAGGTGTTTACTGCGGTGCAATTGGATTTATATCTCCTGACAGAAAAGCGGTTTTCAATGTTCCGATCAGAACGATAAGAATCGAAGATTCAAATGGTGAGATCGGGCTTGGCAGCGGTATCGTTGCAGATTCGGACAGCTCTTCAGAATATGATGAATGTATGCTTAAAGCACAATTTCTAAATAAAAAGATATCATCGCAATTTAAAATTGTCGAGACATTACTCTGGGATGGACAATACTTTTTCCTTACTGAACACCTGCGCAGGATGCGGGATTCCGCATGTTATTTTGATTTCCCATTCTCCGATGAATCTATTTTTTCAAAACTGCAAAAGAAAGAATGTGATTTCGATCCTAATAGAAAATACAGGATCCGTATTCTACTTGACGAAAAGGGGAAATCTATTATTCTGTCTAAAAAAATCAGATTTGCACAGAAAGTATACGAAAAAGCGGGTATTTCAGATATACTTACCGATCCGGATGATGTCTTTCTTTATCATAAAACAACAAACAGAAAAATATATAAAAATGAGTATGAAAAATATCGAAAAAAAGGATTTTATGACGTAATATTTTTTAATAAACACGGGGAATTGACTGAAGGAGCTATCTCTAACATATTTATCAGAGAAAACGGCAGATATTTTACACCGGAAATTTCATGTGGTTTGCTGAACGGTGTATACAGAGATTTCTTCATGAGCAGGAATGCTGTAGCTGAGACAAAGATTAACAGGGAAATGCTTGAATCTTCAGATGAAGTTTTACTTTGTAATTCTGTCAGAGGGATACAGAAAGTAATACTTTCTTCAAGATGACTAGATTACCATATAATATTCTTGACTCTAAACATTAAAACGGAATGTCGTAATATGAATAATCTATTCAGGCAAGCAGAGATATTATTGTTCATTATTGCATTTACATTTATAACCTGCTCAAATGAAACTTTTCTGCCGAGGAAACTCATTTATAACAAGCCTGCATCATTTTTTGAAGAATCTCTTCCTCTGGGAAATGGAAGAATAGGTGCTGCCGTCTACGGGGGGATTAAAAGGGAAAAAATTGTCCTCAACGAAGAAACTCTCTGGGCAGGCGGACCGGTTAATCCCAATATGAATCCCAAAGCTTATACAAATCTTCCGGTTGTACGCGAGGCTCTGAGAAATGGGGATTTTAGACAGGCCGATATGCTTGTCAGGTCAATACAGGGAGAGTTTTCGGAATCCTATGCTCCCCCTGGAAATCTGATAATTGAAATGGGACACTCTTCGGAAGTCATTGACTATAACAGAGAACTGGACTTACGCAATGCTGTGGCAAGAGCAGCCTATAATGTTGACGGAGTTAACTATACAAGAGAGTATTTCGTATCATGGCCTGATCAGGTTCTGATTATAATGCTCAAGGCTGATAAAGAAGGGATGTTAAACTTTACAGTGAGTGCAGAGAGCCTGCTGCGCCATAAAAGCAGCATTGATGACGGGATATTTTCATTAAGCGGTTGGGCCCCTGTTCATGCCGAGCCGAACTACAGGGGAGAAATGCCGAATGCTGTAGTATACGATGATAAAAAAGGAATGAGATTCAGAATGCTGGCGAAGATCATAAATTCTGGTGGGAGAATTGAAGAAAACGCTACTGAGTTGCGGTTGGCGGATGGTGACGAAGCAGTAATTTCAGTATCTATCGCCACGAGTTTTAACGGTTTTAACAGGGAGCCGGGGCTTGACGGGAAAAATGAAATAGCGATGGCGTCCAATTTCCTGACTAAATCCGAGAAAAAATCATATGATGAGATAAAAGATAATCACACGAAAGATTTCAGATCTTATTTTAACCGTGTTACGATAGATCTTGGAGGAAGTGAAAAAAACAATCTACCTACTGATGAAAGGCTCAAACAGTATGCATCAGTACATGATAACGACCTCGAAGCTCTCTACTTTCAATTTGGCAGATATCTGCTTATCAGCTCCTCAAGACCCGGGGGAATTCCAGCAAATCTCCAGGGAATATGGAATCCACACCTGAGGCCCCCCTGGAGCAGTAACTACACTACAAATATCAATGTTGAAATGAATTACTGGCCGGCTGAAGTATGCAATCTCACTGAAATGCATGAACCTCTCCTTTCTTTTATCAAAAACCTTTCGGAGACCGGCGAAGTAACTGCCAGGACATTCTTCGGCGCCGATGGATGGTGCTGCAGTCACAATACCGATATATGGGCAATGACCAATCCGGTTGGTGATTTCGGTAAAGGACATCCCTGCTGGGCTAACTGGAATATGGCTGGTGTATGGTTGAGCACACACCTTTGGGAGCATTTCTTATTTACCGGAGATATAGATTTCCTTAGAGATTATGCCTATGACCTGATGAAAGGGGCTGCTCAATTCTGTCTCGACTGGTTAGTTGAGGATGAATATGGATATCTCATCACTTCACCTTCAACCTCACCTGAAAATATTTATAAAACGCCTGATGGATATTCAGGGGCAATAACGATCGGGACAACCTCCGACATCACAATGATCAGAGAATTGTTTAATGATATTATCGCAGCTTCGGATGCTCTTGAAACTGATATTGAATTCAGTAATAAAATCAGTGAAGCAAGAGATAGGCTCTACCCATTCCAGATCGGCAAAAAGGGGAACCTTCAGGAATGGTATCATGACTGGGAGGATAATGATCCGCATCACAGGCATGTCTCCCACCTGTTTGGCTTGTATCCCGGGCATCAAATTAGTGTTTATGAAACACCCGATCTTGCTGATGCCTGCAGACAGTCACTCGAGCTTCGTGGAGACGGAGGTACCGGTTGGAGTAAGGCATGGAAAATCAATCTCTGGGCCAGGCTTCTTGAGGGTGAAAGAGCTCATGAAATGCTTCGAACACACCTGACATACGTTCAGCCTGATTCTCAGATTGTCTATTCTGGCGGTGGAACATATCCGAATTTATGGGATGCACATCCTCCGTTTCAGATAGACGGAAATTTCGGAGGTACGGCTGGTATTGCAGAAATGCTCCTCCAGTCGGGTAATGGCGAGATACACCTGCTGCCCGCCCTTCCTTCTGCATGGGAATCAGGAATGATCAAAGGACTTAAGCTCGCGGAGCTTTCGAGGTAGATATCGAATGGAAAGATTCGGTCCTGAAGCAGTCAGTAATAAAATCTTTTAAAGGTGGAGAATTGAAAGTCAGATACAATGGCAAAACCGTTAACTTCACAATGAAACCTGGAGAAATACTTGAACTGGATAGCAGATTAAAAAGTAAATGATCTATTAGAATATTTACAATCCACCTGGCTACAGAAAATTGCATATATCCAAAATCCATCCATTTCCTACAATTTAGTAATTGGCTCTTGTCATTTGCGAAATATCTTTTTATATTGGCTTTGAAAATCGCAATTATATGAGTCTTCAATGTTTAGAAACTACCTTAAAATCATATTCCGCAACCTGATACGCCACAAATCTTACGCAACTATTAATGTATTCGGCCTATCAATGGGCATGACTTGCTGTATTCTCATTTTTACCTATATCGGTTACGAATTCTCGTATGATTCGATGCATGAAAATGCAGATGATATTTACAGGATAGGCTCTATAAGGTCCGTTGATGGTGGCTCAATTCGTATGAATGGTATTCCTACACCTCTTGTTCCTGTTCTCAAGGAGAATTACCCGGAGGTAATAGCGGCATTCAGGATAGCGCCGACTGTAAAAAGAGCATACAGGTATAAAGATAAAACATTCCTTGAAGAAGGAGTTTTCTATGCAGAGAACGGATTTATAGAAATGTTCTCATTTGAAATTGTTAAAGGTGACACGAAAACGGCACTTGAAGTGCCCTTTACCATGGTGATAACCGAGAGTATGGCAGATAAATATTTCGGAGATGAAGATCCAATCGGTAAACTTATCGAATGGGATAACAGGTTTGAATATACAGTAACTGCTGTTCTGAAAGATCCTCCTGAAAATATACACTTCAGTTTCAACGCCATAGCTTCTTATTCAACCTATTTCAAGTACGATCCGCGACTTGGTACCTCCTGGTCGATTACACCTACAACATATCTCCAGCTCAGAAAAAACACTGACTACAAAGAATTTGAAAAAAAACTGGACAATCTTATTGACGAATACAGAAAACCTCTTTTGCAGACTCTGGGCGCGGATATGAATTTTTCCCTGCAGCCTTTAGAGGATATACATCTCAGATCAAATCTATCCGGAGAACTGGGCAGGAATAACAGCATAACGATCATATATACTTTTGCTGCTATAGCTCTGATCATTGCTTTTATAGCCTGTATCAATTTCATGAATCTTGCAACTGCGAGATCGGCTTCACGCGCCAAAGAAGTAGGTATGAGAAAGGTGTTGGGTGCCGAAAGAAAAAAACTTATTCAGCAGTTTCTTGGTGAATCGATGGTTTTTGCTTTTATATCACTGGGATTTGCTGTACTTACAGCCTGGCTACTATTCCCCTATTTCAGAAACCTAACAGGAAAAGACATCACATTAGATTTTGTTAACATTCCTATAGTGATAATCTCTTTGATCTCCATTGCTGCGCTGGCAGGGTTTGTATCAGGAAGTTATCCGGCGTTCTTTCTTTCTGCTTTTAAGCCTTTAAATTCAATCAAGGGTGAGTCTGCGAAAGGCGCAAAAAGTTCCATATTACGTTCGAGTCTTGTTGTGATACAGTCTACCGCCTCAATATTTTTAATCATTGCAACAATTGTTATACTCAATCAACATACTTTTATGAAGAACAAGGATCTTGGTTTCAATAAAGACAACCTTTTCGTTATCAACCTTCAGACCGATATTGTAAGACGTGATCTGGACAGTTTTAAGGAGGAATTACTGAATATTAATGGAGTTAAAGGTGCATGCGCTTCTTCACTTGTTCCGGGAGAAGTGTACCTGCGTCGCGGAAATGTGTTCTCTGAAGGATCAACACCAGACCAGTCTGTCAGAATGGATAACTACAGAATAGATGAAGATTTTTTCAGTACATTCGAGATTGAAATTGTTGAAGGACGTGCATTTTCAAAGGAAATCATTACTGATGTCAAGAATTCTTTACTGATAAATAAGACCGCAGCTTCTGTACTGGGGCTTGAGAATCCTGTTGGTCAGACATTATATGTTTTACCCGAGTTTAATGAACCTCAGACTGGAGCCGTACCAATGACAATTATCGGGGTATACCGGGACATTCATATCCGATCCCTTTATGCAACCATTCAGCCTGAATTCGTTAGATATACACAGACAGAAGGGGTGATACAAAACAGGGCAAGACGGCTTATTCTGCGTCTTGATCGGGATAATATTTCAAATACGATCCAGAATATAGAATCTAAATGGAAAGAGAATTTCCCCCAGGTGGCATTATACTACTTTTTTTTCGATGAGTCGTTTGAGAATATACATCTGCGTGAATCCAAACTCGGGAATATTTTTCGATCTTTCGCATCTATCGCTGTGATTGTTGCCTGCCTTGGACTATTCGGTCTTGCCTCTTATACTGCAGAGCAAAGAACAAAGGAAATTGGGATAAGAAAAACCCTTGGATCGACCGTAATATCAATAATAGTATTGTTTTGCAGGGATTATATAAAGTTAATAATCATTGCAAATATCATCGCTTTACCCTTTGCATTTTTTGCAGTGAGTAACTGGTTACAGGATTTCCCTTATCCTGTCGGCCTTAATTTAGGTACATTCCTATTGACGGCAATCTCCACCCTTATAATAGCGTTGGTAACTGTCAGTTACCAATCGGTAAAAGCGGCGAGAATAAATCCTGTTGATTCACTCAGATATGAATAGACCGGCTGGAATGGCAGTTTTTGCTGCTGTAATTGTATTCGTTCTTAATTTAAATATAGAAAATCATAGAACTTATCCTTATTCAGGACGTAGATAAAAAATAATTATTCAGTATTCTGTCAATTCTTTCACGGGAGGATGAATTTGTCTAAATTTCCTATTCTTGTAATTATTGCGTTTCTGATACTGCCATGTCAGCACGCATATGCAGGGAATGATTCTTTAAACGGAGAAGCTAAAATATTAATGCTTCTCGGTGAATGGTTTGGGGATACTTACTTCACCATTAAAGACAGGCTTGATGAACTTGGGATCGAGTTTAAAAGGATCGGTGTTGATGAAAAATACAGGGGATGTTATAATAAAGATAGAGATGTGGAACTGACAAGTGAGATTCTAATCCCTGATATCGAGGATCTATCAGAATTTGATTGTCTCTTGATACCGAGTGGTCCTCAATTCAGAAAATTTAATGAGAATGAAACCGTACTCGAATTCGTAAAAAAGTCGTACGCGGAAGGATTGATAATTGCGTCACTTTGTACAGGTAATCTCGTAGTGAATGCCTCCGGGATAGTTGAAATGGAAAATCCGTTTAATATTGAGCCCGGTACTGTGAAAGAAGTAAAAGAGCGGGTATTAATGGGTTCTAGAGGAGGCGGTCCACCGCCTGGGAATGGATACAAAGGCGCTCCGGTAAATAAACTTATTGATAAGATTCTTAAAAAGATTAAAGAAAACAGTAATAATTAATTATCTGCCGGAAAGCTCTTCAGATATTGAATGATTCTATCCACATTAGCAGAGCAGGAAAATCTATAGGAAGATTACCGGTTTGCGGCATCATTCTATAGAAGATTTTAATTTGTACCAATAACACTTCCTTTATAATCCGCTAATAATCTCCGGATTTATTCTACAGGGAGTTATCTTCGGCACAAGAATATAGATTCCGACTAAATCCCTTTCTACTAAATATGGTTTGCTAATAACTGTACTCGATCTAAAATAGATATTCTTCATCATTTGTCAGAAATGTTGCCAACTCATTATCTCCCGAATCAAGCTTGATTCGGTTAGGATTAGATTCAGTAAAGTCAAACTGCGTGTAACTTTCATAATGATCGGAATGCTCAATGGTACAGGTTATCGAGAATATTACATTCTCTTTAAATCATTACACTCCATATATTAAATTTTTCATCTACTAGTTTTTTATATGCTCTAGAAAAAATTCCAATAATACTTCCCAACACCTTTCACTGCTTATGAATTCATGGGTAATCATATGATGTGTTGTCTCTTCAAGAGTATATAAAACAACATCATAAGGGTTGTTTTCACTCTCAAATCTATAGATTATTATTTTTTCCTCTGATCTGTCAATTTCTGGTTCTATACTCAATCCGTTAAATGCTGCCCATTGAGTTACAGTTGTCATTGCAGATTCAAAAACTATCGGAAGAGAATTACTTTGTCCCCCATTATAAGGGACCATGGCATCATCTTCACCGTGGATATGAAGAACAGATGTTCTGCTTGCTCCGGGAGGAATAGTCAATCCTTCAAAATGCGAAGCAGACATGGATGATATTGCAGCGAATTTATCTGTATCTCTTGCCAGCCTGTAGCTCAAAGCACCGCCGTTAGAATAACCCATAGTGTAAATTCTTGACTCATCTATATTAGTTGTGGTTAGAAGTTTTTGGATTATTTCAATGACGAATCCGACATCATCTTCGGTTGAGGGTACACCTCCGCTGCCCGCATTCCAGGAATTCTGAATTCCCTGAGCAGAAACTCCGATGAAATCATTATCCTGGATTAGATTGCCAAGCACCTGTCTACCCCATTCCCTGCTGCCGCCCAAACCGTGAAAGAAGAATACAATAGGGTATTCCTGAGAATCATTATAGTCTCCGGGTAGAACTATGTATAATTCTCGCATTGCCCCCTTAAATCTGAAAGAGATATCATTTAAGCCGGGACCAAGGGACAAAGCCTGTCTCCGGGGAAAAAACTCCTGAGTACAGGAAATTCCTGAAGACAACGTATTGATTTCCACTTTACACAGGGTGCCTTCAGATAATTGATACCCGTATTCTTCAGAATTTACTATGTAATTAACGGTATCAACCAGTAAAACTGTACCGGGTGGAACAGTACCATATCTAACCGATGAATATATACCGTCTGAACCTTGCGATGTAACACCCCATCTTAAGGTGTCATTCTGAAATACCAGGAGTTTGTTAAAATTTCCTCCGTTCCAGGAGAATAATGGAGACAATCCCCCGGATACCTGGATTTCAATTGTTTCATTAGGTCCGGTAGCATCTGAACAAGATGCTACTGATAGCGCAAAATGCAAAATAAAGGTAATTATAATTATCCTTATCATAAATCCTACCTTTTCAGTATCAGGTCTGGTTAATCTCTTGTTTTAGCTGAAATCAAACTTCTTCTGGAGAAAAATCAACTATAATTATTACTGATATTCAGTAATAATATTTCGTTTTATACTTTTGTTATTTAGTATTTATGATAAGACACAAATGATTCCTTAATTCATTAAAGAAATTTCCGAAATTGTTAGCATGAAAAAACAATATTGCAACCTTTTCTCTGCAGATACGTCTAACACAAAAACCATCTATTCATATATTCTGAATTAATAACATTAGCAGACTTACAACTATCTTTTCAGATTATATGAATAGATAAAAATCCAGGTAATAAATAACAGGAGGTTTAAATGAAATATCTATTCTCAGCATTTTTTATTTTTAAGATAGTTTTCTTCTATGCTTTTTCAGGTATTTACGGACAGGAAATATCAATGAGTGAATTAAAACTGAAAACTAAAAGTTACAACATGGATATTTCGATTGACTATGATAGAGAGACCATGAGAAATATTTGCGGGATAGTGTTCTTTAATCCTTCAAATGATCCCATATCCAATATCCCGCTTACATTGTATAGACAATTAGAAGTCAAATCAGTAAAAGACAAAAATAATAAAGAAGTTTCCTACAGGCAGAGTCTTCAGGCATTCACCGATCAAAAAAGGAAACATATAAACTTCGTTGAGATCACTTTAGACAATCCTATACCTCCTGAGGGGGAACTCTCGCTCACGCTTGATATTGAAGGATTTTTAACCGGGATGAGTGAGGTATACGGTTATGTCCATGACAAAATTGATCCGGATTTTACTATAATCAGAAATGATTCAGAATCATTTCCGAAACTTGGCTACCCTTCGAGAGCTATCAATCTACCTTCTATTCTCGGACAAAGGTTTGATTACAGGGTAAAGGTAACAGTGCCTGATTCACTTGTAGTTGCAAATGGCGGAACACTGGTTGACAGGATATACAATAATGGCAAAGTCACTTTTATTTACGAAAGTATAAGACCTTCCTGGAGGATTGATATAGCTATTTCGAATTACCAGATGTTTGAAAAAGGCAAAAATAAAATTTTCTGTTTTCCTGAGGATAAAAGAAATGCCGATATTATTTTGAATTCATTGAGCAATACTCTTGATCTTTACACAGATTGGTTTGGCCCGTTGAGAGATTATTCCGGTCTCACAGTAATTGAGATTCCTGACGGTTGGGGATCGCAATCTGATGTGACAACGATCATTCAGACAGCTGCCGCATTTAAGGATATTAAAAATCTATACGAATTCTATCACGAATTATCTCATCAGTGGAATGTTATGTTCAATGATCCGCCAAGTCCGCGAATTGAGGAAGGGCTTGCATGTTTCCTGCAGTTCTTAACGGCAGAAACACTTGAAAACAGAAAGGTTCTTGACAGCAGTATGAACAGGTATCTGAATTACATAAACAATTCCCTGTTCAGGAATGCGGAATATGTGGGAATACCGATGAAAGACTACGGCATACAAAATGCGACAAGGCTGTCGTATACAGTCGGGGCTGTTTTCTTTTACCTGATTTATGATATTGTTGGCCATGATGAATTCTGCTCTGTTTTAGGCTCATTCTATCAGGAATACTATGATAAAAAGGTAACAACAGATGGATTTATTGAATATATGACAGAAAACTTCACAAAAGATATTACTAAGGTTGTGAATGACTGGTATACAGGGATAGTGTATGTAAAGCATATCCAAAGCGGTATAAACGTAGATGATCTTAAGGTAATTTATCGTAAATAATATCGTTGAATTAATTATCATAAGGGAATATATTTAAAATATTGTTTTTTTGTTTGTATATCTTTAATTTATGGAATAAATTCACTTTCTGGTCCTGAATTCAGATAACCTGGAGTATTATGGATACAGTAAACATAATTATAGCCGCAAGTAATATATTTACCGGATTACTGGTTATTGGTCTTTCTATTCCCCTCCTCTTGGGAAATGTTAAGATGAACAAATGGTATGGGATGCGTTTTCCTAAAGCGTATGAGTCTGAGGAAAACTGGTACAGGATCAATAAATATGGTGCAAAACACGTAATGATCTGGAGTATTCCGGTAATAGCTACGGGAATTATATCCCTTTTTATCGATTTCGGTCCTTCAGGGAGTGAAAACGTGGTTTTACTGTTGTCTTTTGGTATGGCTCCCGGCCTTCTTGTGATCCCCTGCGTTCAGACAATGATAAAAGTTGACCGTATTTGTTCCACAGACAACTGAACTCCCTGGTTATTATTCATCCTGGACAAGTATCTTTCCGAACTAATGAATAAAATTCGGGCTAAATCCGGATGATTTAATGCCGATAATAGTATGTATATGGCAGTTATAGGTATAGACAACCAGAACAACAGTAATTTCCAATCTGATTTATCAAGAGACAGTGATTTTCGGAGAGAACTCGCAGGGATCAGGAGAGATATTCTATCAGGTGTTTTCTCAGACTCCGAGAGGTCTTCGATACAAAACCTTCTAAAACAGGCTGAGAAGGCATTGGACGATGGAAATACTTTTGCTGCGCGTGGTATATTGAATGAGGCCGGAAAGGCTTTTGAAAACAGAGATGACAATCATTCTTCAGGACACTCTCTATCTCTCTCTGAGGTTAATATTTCTCAGCATGAAGTTGATAAACATACTTATCAGGACGATTCAGCCGATCCCAGTGTTTCGTTTAAATACCCCAGAGAGATCAATGAATATCAGGCTGAAATAGCGGTCAGCGCTCACGAGGGCGAACATGTTAGGGATGCTGTATTCAAAGCACAGAATGAGAAAACCCTTGCAAACGTACAGGTGAGGTATCATTACGGATATGATTCAAAAGGTAAAAGATATATTAAGGGAGGAACAACAAAAGTAAGTTTTCCCACCAGGAATATCCATGTTAAGTTAAATCAGGCCAGAAGCCATAAAATCAACAAGAAAATCTGATAACCTGTCAGTTTTTTTTCTCCTCCGGCAGCAATGATACCTGTACATAGTTAGTTATTTCGAGATACTTCAATGCAGCCGACTGTATATCTATCGGCATCAGGCTTTCAATCATTTTCTCCCTATCCAACATTGAAAGTGGATCCTGACCATCCATATAGCGAGACATGAGTTGAGATATCCAGTATCCGTTTTTCTTCATATTTGATTCCCTGGTTCTTCTTTGAGTCTCCTTGACACTCTCAATGTAAGCAGAAGCCACACCTTCAATCTTCATCCTGCTGATTGCCCTGAAAATGGCATCGGTTAGCTCTTCAATCCTCTCAGGATCGGTGCTGAAACTTATCGAGAAGCTGTATTCCTGGTCATAGTATTTTGAAAACCCTGAATTAACAGAAACTCCATAAGTACCCCCTAGTTCCTCTCTCAATATATCTCTGAGCATGAGGTCAACGACCTCTGCAAGTGAACTCAAATGATATTGATTTTCCCTCGAATATTCACCTTTACCTGTGAAGACAATTGCTGTTCTGCTTTTTGGCTCCATCCCCTTTCTGATCTCTCTTTTAATTACTCCTTCAGGATAATCCACACCCTCATCAGCAAATGACTCATTTCTTCCAGTTGTTGGTAAAGAGGCAATGTACTGCTCAACTAACGGCCTGAACTGTTCTTTGTTGATGTTACCTGCAAAAACAAAGATAAAATCTCCGGCATCATTGAATCTTGTTTTGTAGAATTCCAGGGATTTTTCAAGATCCATTTTATCAAGAAGCTCCTGGCTCATTGGCTTTGATCTATAGTGATGCTGTGCAAGTATTGCTTGAAGTGTATCTGCAAATACTACACTGGGATTAGCATTACGATTCTGAATAACAGCTTTCATTCTGTTCTGGATCGATTTAAATATTATCTCATCTGCTCTGGGAGAAGTTACCTGCAAGTATATGAGCTGGAAAATCGTTTCAAGATCTTTTGGCGAACCTCCACCCCCCAGATATTCATGGTAAGTCCCGATATTTGATCCAACACTTGCCATCTTCCCCGCCAGCAATTTCTGGAGATCCGTCATACTGTAATTCCCGATACCGCACATTCCTAATATTTGAGATGCTGTCATTGCAGGAATGTAGTCTTCTTCATCAGCCAATGAAGTACCTCCCGGGCTGGCTGCCTGGAATTGAACCTGGTCTTCCTTAAAATCTGTCGGTTTAAGTACAACAAGTATACCGTTAGATAATTTCCACTCAGTGATCCCGAGTTCATCTATGACGTTTTCTTCAGCTATACTTCCGGATTCGGGGATCATTTCGAGCAGGGTTTCTCCAGAAATTGTGTCCTCATAAGGAGATATCTCTTTTGCTATGACCTTATTAAATACGGTCCTTAATTCTTCTTCATCCGGAACTTGTATATCGTCAGTTTCCGGTGCGCTTAGAACTATAACCCTGTTCTCTTCACTTATCCAGGTTTTTGCCAGGTCGTTTACGTCGTCAAGTGTTATTTCAGGAATGAGTCTTTTTGCCAGTTCGTATTCATAGTCTATACCCGGTATCGATTCATGTTGCAGAAAATTCCTAATGTATTCTTCGGCGAAATCGACTGAATTGGATTTATCTTTTTCTTTAAAAAGCTGCTCGAATGCTCTCAGGTAAGATGTTTTCTGTCTGTCGAGTTCAGATTGTGTCACTCCAAACCTTGATACTCTTTCAGCTTCTGTCAAAAGCGCTTCAAGCCCCCTGAGTATTTCATTGTTTTTTACTGCCGCATTAAGTGTAAACAGATCAAGGGTTCTTACAAACAAATCCTTACTTGTCATAGCTGCTATATATGGAGGATCCTCCGTCTGGCTCAGCTCGAGAAATCTATTGTTGAGTATTCCGGTATACATCTGTTCCGTTAGAGTCTCTTTATAAGCCCTTAGCGTACTATGCTCTTTTGCAGGAAGCTTATAATAGACGCCAACATTTGAATTTGACTGTTCCTTATCTGTTGCAATTGCATATAATGTCTCACTGTGCTCCGGAACTCTGAAATATTCTCGCTCAGGCGGATCAGCAGGCATTTCTATATTGTTGAAATGCTGCTTGATCAACTCTTCTATTCTATCTTTATCGAAATCTCCAATTGCTATAATTGCCATCAGGTCAGGCCTGTACCATGTTCTGTAAAAATCCCTGATAAGTTCATGATCAAAGTTTTCAATGATCTCCTTTTTACCGATAGGCAGGCGGTCTGCATATTTTGAGCCTTTCATCAGTACGGGCAATTGTTTGTCAAGCAACCTTGCCTGTGCACCTCTTCCTTCCCTCCATTCTTCAATAACCACACCTCTTTCATTTTCGATTTCCTCACCGTCGAGGGTCATATTGTGAGCCCAGTCTTCAAGGATCAGAAATGCTCTCTCCATTATCCCGGGTCTGTCTGTGGGGACCATAAGCTGGTATACCGTTTCATCGAAACTTGTGTAAGCGTTTAACTCAGGCCCGAATCTCATTCCTATCGATTCGAGATAAGCAACTATTTCCTGCTTCTCAAAATTGCTTGTCCCGTTAAAAGCCATATGTTCGAGAAAATGCGCCAGCCCCTGCTGTTCATCTGTTTCAAGGATCGAACCTGTATTGATAGCAAGGCGTAGTTCTGCCCTGTTTTCCGGGCGTGAATTATATTTTATATAATACTTCATGCCGTTGTCGAGAACTCCAAGTTTTATTCTGGGATCCGGAGGAATCTTTTCATCGAGAGAGGCGGTTCTTGCATGATTCAGATGTTCTTCCAGTTGAGCATAGATCGTTCCTGCTAAAAACAGAATGACAAAAACAGTCGTAACAATATGTCCGAATAATCTGGTGATTCGTGCTGAGATTTTATTATTCATGGTATTTTTCCGCTATTAATAAGTAATAATTAAGATGTATGACTTGTACGCTTATTATCTTAATAAAGTTTTGTTTTCCGCAATATTTCATTTCTACTTCAGAAGAGAAAACCTATCCTCAAATCAGTACTTTTTCAAAAATGATTCCGTATCCATCACCTCTGCGTAACGCCTGTTTAGCGTATTCAGAGTTGAAAAATGGACATCCTTTGCACTGATCTTCCAGCCCTTATATTCAAGGTCTCTTGTTGCGCAGGCATCCTCGACCAGTATGCAGTTAAATCCCAGGTCATGAGCAGCCCTTACTGCCGCCTCCACGCACATATGGGTCATCATTCCGCAGATCACGAGGTTTTTCACATACTTGCTTTTCAGGTATTCGAGCAAATCTGTTCCATTAAAACAGCTGATCTCGGTCTTAGTTATAACCTTCTCTCCGGATACCGGGGCAACATCTTTATGGATATCGCTTTCTGTGGGAGATTCGTGACTTATATGAACCACCTCAAGTCCTGCAGTTCTGAATCTTTCAAGTATTTTTTTTGCTTTTGAAGATGCTTTTTCAGGTTCAGATAATTCAGATCTTCCACCAGTGAAATAAAAAAATTGAATATCTATCAGAACCAGGGCTGTATCATCAGGAATATCAGTAGTAAAATTCAAAAATAATACAAAAGCTAATATTACTGCAATTTGCAGAGTATACTTTTGCATGTAATTCATATCAAGATCCTTCCAGGTATTTTATATAAGTTTTAATGAATGTACTACTTTTATAGAACACTTATATTATTTCGTTCTATCCATTTGGTTGTTATTTATATATCAGCATAAATCCGGATTTTTACTGAAAACAAAAAAAGCTCCCGCTAACAGGAGCTTTTTGTTCGATATTCTGCATTATTTTACATATACAGTTTTAATATTGACGAACTCTTTAATCCCATGATGCGATAATTCTCTTCCATAACCGCTTTCCTTGATTCCGCCAAATGGAAGTCTGGGATCGGATTTTACAAAACTGTTCACAAAGCAGCATCCGGCTTCCAGCATTTCAGCGGCTATCTTTTCACCACGGGCAGTATCACCGGTAAAAACTGCTGCGCCGAGCCCGAAAATGGAATCATTCGCTGTATAAATTGCCTCTTCTTCGTTTTTTACGCGAATTATCCCTGCTACCGGGCCGAACAATTCTTCATCATAAGCTGGCATCCCTTTTCTACATTCTGTCAGAACCGTTGGCGGATAAAATGCTCCTTCACCTTCAGGAACCTTTCCTCCAAGTGGGCAACCGGCTCCCATTTCAATACTTTTTACCACCTGCTCATGAAGTTCATCACGAAGATCCACTCTGGCCTGCGGCCCTACTTCAGTTTCATCAGACAACGGATCTCCCATTTTTTTATTCTTCATGATCTCTACATATTGTCTAACAAATTCATCGTATAATGATTCGACAACGATAAATCTTTTTGCAGCAATACAAGACTGGCCTGAATTGATCAATCGGCTGGAGACGCACGAAGCAACAGCCTCACTTAGATCAGCGTCTCCGAGAATTATATATGGATCACTGCCTCCCAACTCAAGAACAGTTTTCTTCAGCATCTCACCGGATTTTCCTGCTACGGCTATTCCTGCCGGTGTGCTTCCGGTCAGTGTAACTGCTCTTACAAAAGGATGTTCAATTACTGCAGCGACCTGTCTGCTGCCTATCAATAGAGTCTTGAAAACATATTCCGGGAATCCTGCTTCGCGGAACACTTCTTCTATAACAAGAGCGGAACCCGGTACATTTGAGGCATGTTTGAGGATTCCTGTATTTCCGGCCATCAAACCTGGAGCGGCAAACCGGAATACCTGCCAGAGCGGAAAATTCCACGGCATAACAGCAAGTACTACACCCAGGGGATTATATGTAACATAACTGCTACTCGCTTCGGTTTCAATTATCTCTTCCGCAAGGAATTTTTCCGCATTATCTGCATAATACTCGCATACCCATGCGCATTTTTCAGTCTCAATCCTTGCCTGAGAGATAGGTTTACCCATTTCAAGAGTCATAAGTCTGGAGTATTCTTCATTATTGTCTCTTAGTACATCAGCCGCCTTCCGCATCAATATGGATCTTTCTTCAAAACTTGTTTTCTTCCATTCAAGAAATGCAGCGTGTGATTCTTCGATCGCACTTTTCGTTTCTACCGGAGTTAATTCATCGTATGTTTTAATAATTTCGCCTGTTGCGGGATTTTCTGCTATAATAGACATGATTTTTCAACCCTTTCAATAATTGTTATTAAAATAGGCTATAATTCATTAGTTCAAAATTCTGAGTTGGAAAGTATACCTTGAGCAAAAGTGAATTGCAATTGCCAGGTGAAGTATGATAACAATTCTTTTCATATAATTCAATAAAAAACAGGTCAATGTTTTTCAAGGATTGCATGTTAAAGGAATAGATACTGTTGAATACCTCTAAGTCTCAATATTAACAGTAAATTAACAGATTATTCATTTTAAATTAACACAAATTGACTATTTTTTGATGATCTAACTTGGCTTAATGTCCTGTTTTTGAAATGAAGATTTTAGATAATTAAACAACTCTGAATTCAAGTTATGGTGCTTTGATGAAGAAATCAATCTTTTCCGAGATATTTTTTGGCTATTTTCTAATTATATTTATCCTTTCCGGTTCTATACTACTATTTACTTTCAATACTATAAGAACATTTTACCTTAATTCTCTTACAAATCATTTAAGGATCGACTGCATAACATTGAATCATTTGATCCTTGATATGCTTAATGAAGAACGAATTGAAGATATTGATCCATTTATAAAAAATCTTAGTAAAGAGATCAATACAAGAATTACCGTTATCGATCCTGTTGGTATAGTCCTTGCGGACTCTGAGAAAGATCCGAAAACCATGGAAAACCACATCAACCGGCCTGAAGTACAGGAAGCTCTTGCGACACTTACCTATGGTAGTTCGCTTAGATTCAGCGATACCCTCAAAAAAGAAATGCTATACGTTGCTATACCTGTTCTGAGTCATGAAAACGAATTGCTGAGTTACTTAAGGCTGAGCTTATTTGTTACAGAAATTAACAGCCTTTTTGGTGATCTGAAAACAAGGATATTATTGATCTCACTTGTAATAGCAGTACTTTCCCTTCTTGGAGCAGTTTTCTATTCAAGAAGCCTGTCCAAACCAATAAAGGAACTTGCTGTAGCGGCACATACGATCGGACAGGGAAATTTCGATGTAATGGTCAATTTGCACAGGGAGGATGAATTAAAAAAACTCTCAGACAGCTTTAATTATATGACATCACATATAAAAGACCTTTTTACCGAAAGAAAACAGGTGGAAGATGCCCTGTATGAAAGTGAATCTGTTTTAAGGAGTTTCTATGACAGCGCCCCGATGATAATGGGAATATTCGAGATCCATGGGAACGATTTAAAACATATATCATATAATGCCGCAGCTGCAATGTATGCCGGTCAGAATCACGACTCAATGAAAAACCGGTTCGCAAGCAGTATGGGAGTCTCTGATAAGGTAATC
The DNA here is from genome assembly GCA_028278455.1 of bacterium. Lineage (GTDB taxonomy): Bacteria > SM23-31 > SM23-31 > SM23-31 > SM23-31 > JANQEH01. Next base: position 2,016 of record JANQEH010000246.1, on the reverse strand, counting down.
ATGAAATGGATCAAGCACCTCAAGAAGAGCGAGGAATTCAACAAACCTGTGAATTTCGAATACACGCAGCCCCTCGGACATGAAAAGAGATGGCTGCACGCAACAGTTAGCTTCATATCTGAAGAGAATGGAATCCCCAGGTTCTCATATATCGTCCAGGACATAACCAGAAGAAAGATCATGGAGGATGAAGTCAAAAAAGCTTATGATGATCTTGAACTGAGAGTAGAAGAAAGGACTAAAGAACTGAAGATAACTAATGCTCAGCTCCACACTGAAATAGATAAAAGAAAGACAACCGAAGAAGCACTTAGAGATTCAGAAAGCCGGCTCAGAAGCATAATTGAAAATACTCCCGACAGCATAATGACTGTGGACCGGACAGGGAAAATAGTATTTTCCGCTAAAGCTCCTCTAAACATCAAAAATAGATCTTATATCGGAATAGACTCTTTTAATTTAATCTCATCTGATTATCATGACATATATAAAAATGCGCTTGAAAGTGTTTTTGAAAAAGGAAACTTTGATAGCTTCCATCATACCACGAATGACGGGAGTTGGTGGACAACAAGGTGTGTACCCATCATCAACAATGGGAAATCTGAAACAGCTCTTATCATTGCGACAGATATAACCGACATGAAAAAAGCAGAAGATGATAAAGCTAAGCTGGAAGAGCAGTTGTTCCAGGCCCAGAAAATGGAGTCTATCGGTAGGCTTGCCGGCGGAATAGCCCATGATTTCAACAATTTACTTGTGGGCATCATGGGATATTCAGATATACTCAGGCTTAAATTTCATGACACGAAATCTCCTGAAAGAAAAGCTGCTGAGATCATATTCAAAAGCGCAGATAAAGCTAAAGACCTAACGCAGCAGCTGCTCGGATTCGCCCGTTCAGGAAAATACAATCCAATTGCTCTAAATATAAATGTCGTCCTGACTGAGGTTGTAAAGGTTTCAGAGAAAATATTTGAAAAAAGTATCGATGTCGAATTTAACCTGGATTCAGGATTAAAAACAATCGAAGCGGACAGAAACCAGATGGACCAGGTGTTGACGAATATTATAATTAATGCTCGTGATGCGATGCCGAACGGCGGAAAGATCATTGTTAAAACCGAAAATATATTTGTGGATGAAATATATAGCAAAAAAGATCCCGAGATCCTGCCCGGAAACTACGTTAAAATATCTATAACCGATTCCGGTATCGGTATGACAAAGGAGCAGCTGACACATATTTTTGAACCATTTTACACAACAAAAGAAAAGGGCAAAGGCACAGGACTTGGCCTGGCCATGGTTTATGGCATTATTAAAAACCACAAAGGTTTTGTAAATTGCTACAGTGAACCCGGAGAAGGAACTACATTTAATTTATATTTTCCGATCACAGACAAGAGAATTACCGAAGAGAGCCCGGAAGAAACACTTGTCAGTGGTGATGACACAATACTCGTGGTGGATGATGAGCAGATTGTAAGAGATCTCGCAAGAGAACAATTGGAATTAATGGGTTACAATGTTCACTTAGCCAGGGATGGAATAGAAGCTATTGAGATGTACAAGAGAAATGCGAATATAGACCTGGTTCTAATGGACATGATCATGCCAAGAATGGCTGGCAAAGAGACTTTTGTTGAACTGAAAAAGATCAATCCTGAAGTCCGCGTTGTTCTTCTTAGCGGATACAGTCAGAATGGAAAAGCAGAGGAAATATTGAAGGAGGGAGCGATTACTTTCCTGCAGAAACCTTTCAGCCAAATTGAGCTCTCAAAGGTTTTGACCGATGTTCTCTCTGATTAAAATAACGTTCTGTTTTCTTTGTTATTACAAAGCATTTTTATGGAGATCGAACAATGAAACGTGCCCTGATCGTCGATGATGACGAGATAACGAGATTCACGATAACAGACATGCTGGAAATGATAGATTTCAATGTTGAGTTTGCTGAAAATGGAAAAGAGGGTGTCAGAAAAATTAAAATGAAAGACTATGATATTGTACTCC
>JANQEH010000234.1 GCA_028278455.1 bacterium | reverse complement strand
GAAAGATTCATGAAATTCACACATGCAATAATAAGTATTAATACGGTGACAGCAGAGAACAAAAAGACTGTATTGATGTCTCCGTTAGGCTCGATCTCTGCCCTGAGATTTGACCTGAGGTGAATATCTGTAATTTTCTGCAGAAAGAATTCAAGGATCATTCCGTAGCTTCTGCCCGTATCTCCGTTATTCTTCTCATAGACTTCCATGATCTTGTGCTTTACATCGATAGGATCAGCGTCATTGGATAGTAGTATATATGCCCATCCGGAGAGCCTCATCCAGAGAACAGCATTACTCAAATTTTGCGGCGGGACAGTGTTATAAGAAATTATATACTGAAAATGAAGATGTGAATTCTCAGGTACATCTTTTATAACTCCTGATACCTGGAGATCACCAAGTCCCTGACATTTGAAAGTTCTGCCCAAAACGTCAATTTCTCCAAAAAGCCTAACTGCGGTGGATCCGGTGATTACTACCGAACCCGGGGCAATTAAAGCAGTAGATCTGCTTCCGGCTATAAAATCATGTGAAAATAGTGAGAAGAAAGTTGAATCAGCTAGGAAAAAACCGCCTTCCTCAAATGATTTGTCTCCTAATACTACAAGTCTCCTACCGAGAGGCATCAATCTAGTGAAAGACTCTATTTCAGGAATATCATTGGTTATTGCCGGAGGAACTGCGCGGGGACAACGTGCGAAATGAGTTAGGATTCCGCTCATTTCGGCATCGGTTACAACACGGTAAAGATTGGCGGCATTGTCATGAAACCGGTCGAAACTGAGTTCGTCCAATAAAAATAATAATATCAACAAGCAGGATGCTATACCTATTGTCAATCCTGATAAATTTATGAATGTAAATCCTTTTTGACGAGAGAAACTTCGAAAAGCAACTTTATGTAGTTTTTCAGCATGTATGTTTTGTTTTTGAGAGGAAATAAACGAACAAAGTTTATCCAGTATAAACCTGTAATACAAATTAGCTGTTGATCTAATCAAAATATATGTAATTGATCCCTAATTCTTTCATCTGTTTTCCTGCTACTTCCCACAAGCGCGCATTCTTTTCTCAAATTTAATAATTTTAATACCTTCCGTTTTAAAGGGTGTTTATTCATATTTAATATTTCAGGAGTAATTTCAGGCGGAAAATGTGTTATTAAAAAAAAGTCAGAAACTGGTGGAATCTGCACCTGAAATGGCATATTAATTGCATATCACACCGATTTGGTATAAACGACAAAATAAAAGGGCTAACGACGTGAAGATGAATTTTGAAAAGATAGGAAATATCCTCGATTCTGCTGCTGCTGAAAAAAGATTCGTATTGTATGAACATGAAGTCTATGAAATACTTGAGAATGCTGTTCTCAAAGTACCCGGACATATATTTGTTAAGACTGTTAAGGGTATCGGTAAAAAGCTAAAAGATAATTTTCTTGACAAAAAACAACTTGTGGTAAAGGTCGTTTCCGACAGGATCATTCATAAAACAGAAGCGGGCGGTGTAGCGATCGGAATAGAAGCTGAAGATATTCCTGAGACGGTAGAGGAACTTGCTAAGAAGATCCCACCAACTTATGCAGAATGGCTTAGAGAAAACAAAGCAAAGGCACCGGATTTTTATAGAGAACTCCTCAGCAACAAGAAAAAACTCGAGACACAGATAGCGAAGGACATTAAAGGATTTCTAATAGTTGAAATGATTGAATACAGGGAGGTTTTCGGAAGTGAATGTATCATCGGAGCTAAATTTGACAAAGCTTTCGGCCCTATTGTTATGTTCGGCCCTGGAGGAACAAGAAGCGAATTTTATGCAGGATCATTTCTGCCGCACCTGTCTGTTGCGATAACTTCGGCGATAACTAGGGATAAAGAATACCTTGAAAAACTGATAAAGGATCTGGCGATTACGAAAGCCTTATCAGGTTCCCTGAGAGGAGAGAAACCCCTTACAGGTATAAAGAACATCATCGATACGATTATAGCGTTTCAGAAGATTGTCGACCATTTTTCGTTTGAGAACAGGGATGCCAAATGGTTTATCGAAGATCTGGAAGTCAATCCTTATGTATGCGGGAAAAATAATACATTATATCCCCTTGACGGGATGCTCAGATTCTCTCCGGCAGTTCCTGTGCCTCCAACAAGGAATGTAAAGAAGGTAAAGGACCTTCTCGATCCGGGAAAAGTAGGCGTTATCGGGATTTCCGGAACAAAGATCACACCTGCAGGTACCATTGTAGAAAACCTAATCCAATCTGGCGTCAGCCGGAATAATATATCTATAGTGCATCCCAAAGAGGCAGAGATAAACGGGTGTTTGTGCTATGATTCACTTGATTCATTTAAAAAGAAGATCAAAAAGGTTGACCTTTTCGTTGTAGGAGTACCTGCTGCTGGGCCAAAGGGCAGAACCGCAATAGATGTTGTTGAATATGTTGTAAAGAACAACCTTTCAGGATCAGTGTTGATCATTTCTGCAGGATTCGATGAGACTGAGCATGGGAGAAAGGGAGCGGAAAAGTTGAGAGAATATATTGCAGATTCGAGACTGAAAGGAAAAGATACACCTGTTATTAGCGGGCCGAATAATCTCGGGAATATTTACGGCAGGATTGATACACGTTTCACACCGTCATATAAATCAAGCGCAAATGGGGTTGGCCGTAAGAATGTTGCACTGATTTGTCAGAGCGGAGCATTCATGCTTACGAGGTTAAGCGGGCTTGCAGGTGTAGTAAATCCGGCAACAGCGATATCGATCGGAAACCAGCTTGATCTGACTTTCAGTGATTACCTGGAATTTCTCGAGAACCAACCCGGTTCATCAGTTTTTGGTGTATATATAGAAGGCTTCAGATATGGCGACGGTCTTAAATTCTGCAATATAGTAAAACGCATGACATCAAAAGGTAAAAAGGTTATCGTATATAAAGCCGGTAAGACACCCGAAGGCCAGGATGCCACGCAGGGACATACGGCCTCGTTAGCCGGTGATTATGCTGCAGCTGAGAGACTCCTTAAACAAAGCGGAGCATTTGTCGCCGAATCTTTTCGTGAATTTCAGTCGATGATCAAGCTGAGCAGTCTTCTTGAAGGTTCAGGTATTGACCCTGGTGTAAAAATGCCGCGGGTTGCAGCTCTTTCTAACGCAGGTTTTGAGAAATGCGCGATAGGTGACAACCTTTATGCGGGAGGCAGGAAGATCATGGATATAGCTGACTATACTGATAAAACAAAGAAACTTATACATAAAATATTTGAAAAGTACGGTCTTTTGAGTTTTATAGATATAGGTGATATTCTCGATCTTACACCTATAGCGAATGATGCTGTATACAAGGAGATCGTTGAGACAATAATGGAAGATCCGAATGTCGATTGCGGATTGATATCGATAGTCCCTGAAACAGCCATGCTTCAGACACTGGACAGCAAGAAACATAAAGAGAGTTTTTCCGGAGATACGGGAATAGCGAGGTATCTGGCAGATATTCGGAACAATACGAATAAACCGATGATTGTTTCCCTTGAATCAGGTAAACTGTATGATCCTATGGCAAGTTATCTTGAGATGGCTAATATCCCGACATTCAGGATAGTTGAATCGGCAGCCTCGATACTCGGAAAGTATATGCAATTCAGAATTACAAATAAAATATGGAAATATTGATCAAAGTTAATTCATAAAGAAATAAAGGTAAAGTTAATGAAGACTGAAATACTCCTTGGAGATGAAGCAGTAGCTCTCGGGGCGCTGCATGCGGGGATCAGGGGTGCATTCGCATACCCGGGTACGCCCGCGACGGAAATGCAGGAATACCTTTTCCGTATGCAAAGAAAATTTCCCGATGTTTACGTGGAGTGGTCGGCTAATGAGAAAACAGCTTTCGAGGCTGGTCTCGGTATGTCTTACATCGGACAAAGGACAATTGTTTCTATGAAACACGTAGGCCTGAACGTTGCCGCCGATCCTTTCATGAACTCGGCCATAACCGGAGTGAACGGCGGATTACTGATAATGGTTGCAGATGATCCCGGAATGCACAGTTCGCAGAATGAGCAGGACACCCGGTATTTTGGCGATTTTGCCAAAATCATTACCTTTGAGCCTTCGAACCAGCAGGAAGCCTACGACATGACTCTCGAAGCATTCAGGATTTCCGAAGAACTTAAACTTCCTGTTCTGATGAGGTTAGTAACACGGCTTGCTCACAGCCGTTCTAACGTAAAAGTAGGTGAGCCGCTTAATCATAAACCAAAGGGACTGGAGCATGATCCAAAAAAATGGACGCTTCTGCCCGGTAATGCAAGAATTGGATTTAAGCGATTGATAGATCAGCAGCCAGACCTTTTGAATTATTCGAACGATTCTTCATATCAGAATATCAACGGTTCATCAAACGGCAAGAAAATGGGTGTTATAGCCTCTGGAGTGGGCTATAATTACCTGATGGAAAACAGTGACGTAGATGAAGATATGTCTGTACTGAAGATAGGTGTTTATCCGATCCCTGATAGACTAATTAAAGACTTTCTAAAGGACAAGAATGAAGTCCTCGTTGTAGAAGACGGCTATCCTTTCATCGAATCCCGAATTCAGACATATGTTGTAAACCCAGAGTTAAATATACGCGGCAAGCTATCCGGTGATCTTCCGGAGACAGGAGAACTCAATCCGGACGTTGTCAGAAAAGCGCTCGGAAAAGAACCTAAAGGCTCATCTTTGCAGGAAGCCGGGAAACTTGCAATACCGCGTCCTCCGAGACTTTGTGACGGCTGTGCCCATATACAGGTCTTTGATATACTCGATACACTCAGGGACGAACTTGATGATCTGGTAGTTTTCAGTGATATCGGTTGTTATACTCTTGGGGCGCTGAGGCAGCCTGCATCTATCGATTCTTGTGTCTGCATGGGTGCAAGTGTCGGAATGGCAAAAGGCGCTGCAAACGGTGGTTTGCAGAATTCAGTAGGTATTATCGGCGATTCAACATTCATGCACTCGGGAATTCATACTCTATTGAATGCAGCAGGTGATAATTCTCCTTTTACCTTAGTTATTCTCGATAACTCGACTACGGGTATGACGGGAGGTCAGGATTTGCCGCTTCCGGGAGATAAAATAGAAAAACTTGTTGTTGCTCTTGGGGTTCCAGAGGAACATGTAAGGATAATCGATCCAAGAAGAAATCAATTTGAAGATAATCAAAAGATCATTCATGACGAGATCAATTACAGAGGTCTTTCAGTGATAATTGCTCGAAGAGAATGCATAGTCCAACTTAAAGCCAAAAAGAAAAAAAAGTAATAGAGCTATGAAACAGGATATAATTTTAGCAGGTGTAGGCGGACAGGGTATTCTGTCCATATCATTTATACTGGTAAACAGCGCGAACGAAATGGGATTGAACAGTAAGCAATCAGAGGTGCACGGTATGTCTCAGCGGGGGGGACCAGTGTTTGCATTCGTAAGGATCTCTGATGAGACTATCTATAGCGATCTTATACCTTCCGGTGAAGCAGATCTTATACTCGGGCTGGAACCGATGGAAGCTCTCAGGTATACTCAGTACCTGAAAAAAGACGGAATGCTGATTGTAGATCAGAATCCCATAAAAATCAATAACTATGATGAAGATTCAATCAATAAAGCAATCAATGATTATCCCAATCACATTCTGTTAAATGCTGATAAGATAGCTAAAGAAGTAGGGAATCCTCTTGGCGCCAATATGGTTCTTGGAGGTGTAGCAAGTCCATTTCTCAATCTTGAAGAGTCTCATATGAAGGCCAGTATTAAGACGCTGTTCGGAAGAAAATCTGAAAAGATTGTCGAAAGCAATATTGAGGCATTCGATAAAGGCGCTGAATTAGGAAGAAAATTCCAAAAGGACTTGGTAATTTCATAATTAGGCGTTAAATTATTTCGATCTGAACCAATTTTAGTAAAATTTCGTGCTAAATATAGCTTCGGTTATATTATTAGACGAATGCCAATTATTGAGTCATAATTCCAAACAGGAGAATAGACATGCGTTGTGAAAGATGCGGTACAGTAAATGATGAAGGAAATAAGTTCTGTTTTGAATGTGGGAATTTCCTTCAGAAAAAAGTAACTGACGCTCATTTAATGCTGGCTATCGAAGCTAAAAGTATTGGTGATTTCAAAGAGGCCATGAAAGAATGTAAAATAATGATCGAGGAAAATCCTCAAAATCCTCTTGCTCATAAACTTATGGGATCCCTGTATTATCATGAGGGAATGCTTGACCTTGCTATTAAATCGTATGAAACGGTCCTTGATATCAATCCGGAATTTCTTGATGCTTATTATGAGCTTGGGATCTGTTATTTTCTCAACTGTCAGCCGATGAAATCAGTAGCAATGTTCAGCCAGATTCTCGAAAAAGATCCGGAATACAGGGCATCACATTACCGCCTGGGAATATCGTATTACCATCTGGGCGATCTTGAAAATGCGAAAAAGCATTTCACTGAAAGCTTTGTCCTGACGCCAAAATATTTGATGGCACATTATTATCTTGGGCTTATCAACGCCCGCCAGGGTGATTATGAAGCAGCCATACAGCAGTTCGAGAAAATCCTGGAGAAGAATCCGAAATCTGCAATCAGCTCCTACCAGCTAAGCAAAATATATTCATTGCTGGAAGATCCGGAGAAGGCTGAAAAATACAAAAAACTGGCAAATGATCTTTATCCATCAGGATCGGATATTATTTAATGAATAAGAATATTATGATCATGTATAGAAAATTTAATCCCGGTTATCACCGGGATTTTTTTTGACAGTTACTATAAAACATCCGGTTAAAGATTTTAATTTTCTGTTGAGATTTCTCAAAGGTGCTCGATATTCAAAAAATTCTAAATGTCGTTTCGACCGGAAGTCCGGTTCTGCCACATGCAGAAGAGATAATCATGCTATTGTTTTTTTTGTATAAAGTCAAATAACCTTTGATATAATAACTATTGACTAAAATATACAGTTTATCTACATTCCTTAAGTTTTTCTTACCGATTTCTACAGATATTATTATTTATTGAACTTTAAACCGGGATTTTAAATGGATGACTTTTTAGGCAGGAGGGATTTTTTCCAGGGTATAGCAAGTACAGCAATGCTGCTAATGACACCGGGAGTGTTCAGTTGTTTTAGTGGAGGCGGGAAAACAGGTTTCCTTTATGATGATATTTATCTGGAGCATGATACCGGAGCAGGTCATCCGGAGAAACCGGGAAGGTTGGCTGCCATAAATAACAGAATCACGGGTAAAAACATCTACCGGGACCTCTTGCTGCTGGAATCTTCAGATGCCCTGGCTGAAGATATTTGTCTTGTTCACTCTGAGGAGTATGTTGAAACTGTAAAAAGAGAATGTGAGGAAGGCAGGAGGAGCTTATCGACAGGTGATACGGTAATATGCATGGAGAGTTATTCTGTAGCTATAAAAGCGGCAGGTGGTATAATAAAAACAGTTGACTCAATATTTAACGGCATAATTAAGAATGCATTCTGTGCTGTCAGGCCTCCGGGCCATCATGCCACACCGAATAGAGGAATGGGATTTTGCGTTTTTAATAATGCTGCGATCGCAGCCAGATATGCCCAGGAGAAGCATGGTGCAGAGAGGGTATTGATCGCTGACTGGGACGTTCACCATGGTAATGGCACACAGGATACGTTTTATGCTGATGCTTCGGTTTTCTTTTTTAGTTCACATCAATCACCTCTATACCCGGGCACCGGTAGCTTGAACGAGACTGGTTCAGGCGGAGGTGAAGGATATACAATGAACAGGCCGTTCCCTGAAGGCACAGGTGATGATGAGATAACCGAAGTCTTCAGAGATGATCTCTTGCCGGCTGCAAAGGAGTTCAAGCCGGATTTCGTAATTATATCAGCCGGATTTGATTCACGTATAGATGATCCTCTCGGCGGATTCGATGTCACAGACGATGGTTTTAGGGAATTGACGCGTATTATGATGGAAATAGCGGATATAAACGCTGATGGCAGGCTTATTTCTGTTCTCGAAGGTGGATACAATCTCGAAGGGATCGCTAATGCTGCTTCAGCTCATGTCGAAGAACTGGTAAAAACTTGATATGAATCGTGATTTCCCGAAAGAAAGTAATTAAGAATGCGAGAAAACGATTATTCTTCATTTGGAGGTTATTTCGCTGTTAAATGTACAATAAATGGTGAATTTTATTTTTGTGATATTATTGAAGAAACAGTAACACTCTCCCGTATCGGTAGGATAACTGAATAAGGACTACTTGAATCATTTGAATGTGATAAGATGTTGAAATTAGATTCATATAATATTATGCCAAATCATGTACAGCTTATTGTGTTTATTGATAATAGAGAGGATTAAAAAAAAGACGTTTCATGATACGCCCCTACAGATAATGTCAGTTTGAACGATATTGACCTTGCCCGGGGTGATTTTCGGAAAAAAGTTGCAGATTTATTTTTAATTAAATCAGAACCGGGTAGTAGAGGCGTTATTTGTAACGCCCTCAAAGATGATATTTACAGTAGACTATCAGTAATATACAATCTACTATTAATGATAATCAGAAAATTCATTCCAATGAAAAATGATGCAGTAATAAATATGGTTTTCCGTATTTCGAGTGGCAGAGAAACTACTACGAATATGTTATTCGGAATGATGAAGAACTGAACTTCATTAGAGACTATATTAAGTTTGATCCAATGAACCGGCATCTTGACAGAGAAAATCCTGATTTTGGTGCCACTTCAAATTAATATTAGAGAAAGATAATTGAAAGAATATCATACTATCCTGAAATCAATACCAACATATTTCTGGACCTTGCTTGCGTTGATCCTGG
>JANQEH010000155.1 GCA_028278455.1 bacterium | reverse complement strand
CCGATGTAGACCATAACGTATTGAATGACTCCGGGATACGGCCGAGTATCTCGTTTACACTTCCTATCTCGATTATTCCCAGGATCGACACAAGGAAGAGCCCGAACCATATAAGGAAGAACTGGATTATCTCGGTGAATATTGCCGACATGAGCCCGCTGAGGGAAACATATACTGCGACAGTCGCAGCTGAGGCCCACATGCTTACATCCCAGTTCCATCCGAGAAATGTATGCAGTACAAGCGCCATGGCGTATAGATTGATCCCTGAGACAAGAAGTGTCATAACTCCGAAAGCAATACCATTCAAAACCCTGGTTTTTTCGTCGAACCTGAGCTTAAGATAACCGGGAATCGATTTTATACGGCTGCTGTAGTAGAACGGCATCATATACAGCGCGAGGAACAGCATTGCAGGAATAGCTCCAATCCAGTAGAAATGAGCCACATACATACCGTATTTGAATGTGTTTCCGGTCATCCCCAGGAGTTCGAGCGCACCCATATTTGCCGAAAGAAATGCGATACCAGCCACCCATGCGCTGTTTTTCCTGCCGGCAAGAAAAAAATCCTCCTCGTTTTTTGTAAATTTCTTCAGGTAAAGACCTATCCCTAAAACGAATGCAAAATATAATGCAATGATCAGCCAGTCGATAAGAGTCAGACCAATAGCTTCCATCGGATAATCCTGTATTTATTTACTGTTTACCTTAAAATTTCCTTCAAGTCCTTCTTCCGAATTCCGGGCTATCCATACCCGGAACTCACCCGGTTCAACTACGAATTTCATTTGCTGGTTATAGAATCCCAGCTGGTTATGACCAAGGGTGAATTCAACAGCCGTTTTCTCGCCGGGCTCAAGATATATCTTCTCGAAACCTTTCAGCTCTTTCACAGGCCTTACTACGCTCGAGACAATATCGCGGATATACAACTGGACTATCTCATATCCCGCCCGTTCGCCAGTGTTCTTAATATCGGCAGTTACAGTCATACTGCCACCTGGCAGTAAGGTCTCTGAACTGATCTGCAGGTTGCTATATTCGAATGTCGTATAACTCAAACCGAAACCGAATGGATAAAGGGGAGAGTTTGGTGAATCGATATATCTCGAAGTCCACCTGCTTCTTCCTCCAGGTCTTCCTGTGTTTTCCTGGTTGTAATATAAAGGTTCCTGACCGACATTTCTCGGAAACGAAACAGTCAGTTTTCCCGAAGGATTAATGTCCCCGAAAAGCACATCCGAAACGGCATTTCCTCCCTGAATTCCGGGATGCCATGCTTCGAGTATTGCCGGAATGTGCTCTGCTGCCCAGGGAATCGAAAGAGGTCTGCCTGCCATAAGAACAACGATCAGTGGTTTACCGGTTTCGCTAAGCTCCTGGATAAGCTGTTTTTGTACACCGGGAAGGCCTAATGTTGTTCGCGATCCGCCTTCACCGCTCATTCCGGCACTTTCACCCACTACAGCTATTACAGCATCACTTCTCCTCGCTATACCGACTGCCTCCGGAAATCCTCCAGTGTTATCATCATTGATCTCGCATCCTTTAGCGTATCTGATGGTTGTTGTGCTGGAGACAGCGCTTCTCAAACCTTCGAGTACGGTGACTACATCATCTCTGATACCCCTGCATTTCCATGTTCCGAGCAGTTCGTCTTTGTTATCGGCAAGCGGGCCTATAACTGCAATTGACCTGATGTTTTTATTCAAGGGCAGAATATTATTTTCATTTTTGAGCAAGACAATGGATTTCTGAGCAGATTCCCTTGCTAATGCGATATTCTCTACACTCAGAATTAAATTTCTCTCGAGTTCCGGATCGACGTACGGATTCTCAAAAAGCCCAAGATCTGATTTCAGTTTCAATATCCTGAATACGGCCTCATCCAGCGTTCTCATGGATATCGAACCGTCTTTGACGAGAAGGGGAATATTCTTTTGGTAAACATCACCCATCATATCCATATCTATCCCGGCTTTAATCGCCTGAATCCCTGCCTGATACTTATCTTCTGCATATCCATGAACTACAAGCTCATGGATCGAAGCCCAGTCACTTACGATCATCCCGTTAAATCCCCATTCTCCCCTTAGTATCTGCCTGAGTGTAAAATTATTTGCAGTGGCAGGTATGCCGTTTATAGTATTAAAGGCGCTCATGAGAGTTGCCACCCCGGCATCAACACCGGCCCTGAAAGGAGGCAGATATATCTCACGCAGAGTTTTTTCAGATAAATCTACAGTATGATACTCTCTCCCGGCATTAGCTGCTCCATATGCTGCATAATGCTTAAGGCATGCTGCAATTGAATTTGTCTCCATAAGGCCGTTACCCTGGAAGCCACGAACTTTAGCAGCGGCCAGAACAGAGCCCAGGAAGGGATCTTCACCAGAACCTTCGGCAATACGCCCCCAACGGGAATCCCTTGCTATATCCACCATCGGTGCAAATGTCCAGTGGACACCGGATGCCCTTGCTTCGGCTGCCGCCATTGCAGATGTTCTTTGTATTAGATCCGGATCCCAGCTGCATGATTCACCCAGAGGTATTGGAAATATGGTTCTATACCCATGGATAACATCTATACCGAATATGAGCGGGATACCAAGTCTCGTATCTTCGACTGCTATCTTCTGTACTCTGTTTGTGAGTTCTGCACCAAATACATTCAAGAATGATCCTAAACCACCCTCTCTAAGAAGTTTGTCATAATTAACATTATATCCGCTAACCTGATTCAATTGACCTGCCTTCTCTTGAAGAGTCATCTCAGATATAAGTCTTTCAATGCTAAAATCAGGACTGTCACCTTTATTGCAGCTGATAAATATTGAGATTAGTAAGACAGACATCAGAAAAGTTACAGAATATTTATTGATTTTCACGAAATCTATCTCCTTCAATAGTTGTTATTATTTGTAGTGAAAAGAAAAATAAGCCGAACAATTACGGCTGGTAAGAATAGTAGTAATTATAATCAATTTAAATAAAATTCTGAATAATACTATTAATAAATTGAAAATTGGTCTATTCATAGTCATTTTTAGATAGTTTTATTGATTTTAAATTGAATTTTTCTATTTATCTTGCTAATTTACTAAAATTCTGATTACTTGATATGATTAGCGGACAGATATTCGATATAAAAAGATACGCTCTCCATGACGGTCCGGCAATTAGGACAACGGTTTTTTTTAAGGGCTGTCCCATGCACTGCCGATGGTGACATAATCCCGAAGGTATAACTGAAACCGGCGAAAT
>JANQEH010000137.1 GCA_028278455.1 bacterium | reverse complement strand
GCTGGTTTATGCATCAATATCAGTTTTGATGGCTGTCTTATTAGTTATTATCTTGCTCCCCTATTTCAACAATTTCGTTGAAAGGAATATTGAATTCGGATTATTTGAACTCGGTTTCATAGTCGGATCTTTGATGTGTATCCTGGTCTTTGTTACTGTTTTTTCGGGGGGATATCCTGCTTTACTCTTATCATCATTCAAGCCTGTAAAGGCATTAGGCAGCACCATATTTACAGCTTCAAAAAGTCTGAACCTTCGAAATTCATTAGTTGTTGCTCAATTCAGTATATCTGTATTTCTGATCACGAGTACTTTTGTTGTTTACCACCAGCTTGAATATATCAGGAACAAAGATGTCGGCTTTAACAGAGAACAGATTGTTGTAATACCTCTTCATGATGAGGAAGCAAGAGGAAAAATTGATATAATAAAAGAGGACCTGGTCCGGAATTCGGGTATTGCAGGAGTATCTGCATCATCTTACTATCCCACGACTATGGGTAATATTTATGGTGCGGAAATAACGAATGACACAGGTGAAAGAGTTAATATTGAAGCCATTGAATGTCTCGTCGATCATGATTTTATAGATGTATACGAAATGCAGTTGGTTTCAGGAAGGAATTTCTCTAAAGAGAATCCCGGTGATAGTGAACTGGCAGTAATACTTAATGAGACAACAGCAAAAAAGACCGGCTGGGCTGATCCTGTAGGGAAAATATTTACACGGAGAGGATCAAATATTCCTGTTCGCGTGGTGGGAGTCGTCCGGGATTTTCACAATTCATCCCTGCACAATGAGATTACTTCACTTGTATTGCTAATACCAGATGGTAACTATGCATATTTATCAGTCAGAATACAACCTGATAATATTTCTCAAACCATTGGATTTCTCAAGACCACACTTGAAAAACACAGTCCAAACCATCCATTTGAGTATCATTTCTTTGACGAATATTTCGACAGTAAATATAAAGCTGAGGAGAGATTCGGTACAGTATTTGGATTTTTTTCCGTTATTGCGGTTTTGATCGCCTGCCTTGGTATCCTCGGTCTTGTATCTTATACTGCAGAAAGAAGATCAAAAGAGATCGTTATAAGAAAGGTACACGGGGCATCTGTAAATTCACTTATTAACCTCCTTTT
The DNA here is from genome assembly GCA_028278455.1 of bacterium. Classification (GTDB taxonomy): domain Bacteria; phylum SM23-31; class SM23-31; order SM23-31; family SM23-31; genus JANQEH01. The sequence goes on along the minus strand of JANQEH010000137.1, from coordinate 13,007 downwards.
GAAGGAATTTCTATTTCTTGTTTTTATTGCAAATATTATAGCTTGTCCTGCAGCTTATCTATTTATTAATAGCTGGCTGAATGATTTTGCATACAGGATCAGTCCAGGAATAGAGGTTTTTATTTCTGCAGGTATTCTTACAGTCTTTGTTGCATTTTTAACCGTAGGATATCAGGCCTTGAATGCCGCAATAGCCAATCCTATAGAATCTTTAAGACATGAGTGATTTCCAATGAAGAGAGTTATAAGATGAAAACACCTAAGTTTTTCCAATGGTTATTCGCAAAAATATCTGATGATTCATTAGAAAACAATATTATCGGAGATATAGAGGAATTATATATAGAAAAATTAAAATCATCCGGACGATTGAATGCCTTTTTGTGTCTCTTAAGACATCTTTTTAAATCTTACCCATTTTTCTTTGCAGATCTAATTAACAGGAGAATTACAATGTTTATGAATTATCTAAAGACTGCGCTCAGAAACCTGATGAAATATAAAGGATATTCTTTAATAAACATCACCGGACTCGCAATCGGAATTTCGTGCTGCATATTGATTTTCTTATATGTTGATCATGAATTAGGTTATGATGAATTTCATCCTGATCACAACCGGGTATACAGAGTAAATTCACATGTAAAAATGGGATTGAGCGATATGTCCTTTAATGCGGCATGTGATCCTCTTGTCCCGGTATTGAGAGAACAATATCCTGAAATTGAGGATGCGTCGAGAATTTCCAGAAGATTAAATGTTCTCATGAGGCACAATGATGAGAGTAATTATGAAGAAAGGCTGATTATAGTAGAAAAAAATATTATGAATATACTTGAATTCAATATGCATGAAGGCGATTTTGAATGTATTTTTAATGATCCAGGCACAATTATTGTTTCCGAGTATATTTCAGGTAAATATTTTAAGGAAGGTTCAGCTATAGGAAATAGTATATCAATTGAAGGAAAACGATACAATATCGGGGGTGTAGTGAAGAATCCTCCAAACAACACACACCTCAAATACAATTTTATACTGTCGTTCAAAAATAATAATAAAAGCCCGGATAAAATGCATAACTGGGCTAATTTAAGTGCGTCTGCATATATCAAGTTGCAATCATATGTCGATGGTCAAAAATTTGCAGAAAAGATAAGATTGATTGCCCATGAATATAATGACGATTATTTTAAGATGAAGAACTGGACTTATACTACCGAACTATTACCCGTTAATGATATTCACCTTTATTCGACATATAGGGAATATGAACCTAAGGGCAATATTATTTACGTATATTCAATTTCTATTATCGGTGTGTTGATCCTTGTTATTGCGTGTTTGAATTTTGTTAATCTGACAACAGCAAGAGCGTCAGCCCGGACGCGAGAGGTAGGGATGAGGAAAGTTGCTGGCGCTCATAGACGGCAATTGATATGCCAGTTTATCGGTGAATCACTTTTCTTATCACTAATGTCATCAATCATTTCAATAATTATAATTTATTTATCATTGCCTTATTTCAATATATTGATTAACAGGGAATTGTCAATAAATGATCTGTTTAATCCACTGATTGTTTCCGGAATGGTATTGCTGATACTAATAATTGGTTTCGGTGCGGGAAGTTATCCTGCATTTTTTCTGTCGGCGTTCAAACCTCTTTCTATATTATCAGGTAAAACAGGTTCGGTGAGAAATTCCCGATCTCCTTTAAAAAAGATGATCGTGATCTTCCAATATGCGATAACAGTCATTCTAATCACAGGTACTCTTGTGGTTTTCAAACAGATAGACTTCATGAAGAATCATTTCCTTGGTTTCGATAAAGAACAGAAGATGACCATTCCTGCCGGATTCAGGAATAATTACCTGTCAATTAAGGATGAATTTCTCAAGCTTCCGGGAGTTATTGAAGCATCTGCAAGTGCAGGTACTCTGGGAAGAACCGCAGGTTCAAGAACAACCCGCAGAACCGAAGATGATGCAGATGAGCTCATAATGGATTATATATATTTTGACAGTGATTTTATTCCATTGTATAAAATTGAATTAACTGCCGGCAGAAATTTCGACGAGAGGATATCTACAGATATTGAAGGTGCATTTATTATAAATGAAACCGCTGCCAGAATGCTTGGTTTTCACAATACGGAAGATGCCGTAGGAGAATACATAGAATATGGGAGCAGAGCTCTTCATCAGCGAAAAGAAGTTATAGGCGTTACCAAAGATTTTCACTATTCAGACCTCCAAAATAAAATTGCACCATTAGTTATGGGATTCGATCCTGAATACTTCCGTTTTCTTAATCTAACTGTAAAAACGGAAAAACTGACAGAGACTGTTTCGTCGATAAAAGAAAAATGGACAGACCAGAGTCTGGGTGAAATATTCTCATACAGGTTTGTCGATGAATTTTTTGACAGGTTTTATGTATCAGAAGAAAGGGTAGCGAAAATATTTATCACATTCTCGTTTCTTGCTATCTTTCTATCCTGCCTTGGCCTGTTCAGCCTATCAGCATTTATTGCCGAACAGAGAACAAAGGAGATCGGTGTACGTAAGACAATGGGCGCAACATTAACCGGCCTTATCGGTTTGCTTACAGGTGATTTTCTGAAATGGATAATCATTGCAAACCTGATCGCAATTCCCCTTTCATATATGATCATGGACAACTGGCTGCAGGATTTCGCATACAGGATCAGTATTGGGCTGGAAGTATACCTGGTCTCGTTCTTCATTATCTTTGTAATCAGCATACTGACGATTAGTATTCAGACTATAAAATCTGCATTAGCCGATCCGGTCAAGTCACTTAGATACGAATAATACAAATGTTTTCAATTACTATTATTAAATGCCATTATTTGTTGTTAAAAATTAACAAATAATGAAACATAAATCCGTGAAACGGGTATATTTTACTATAAATTCGTAATAAATCTACCGACAACAGGAGCTTTAATGGATTATCTTACAAGAAGAGAAGAGCTTATTCTGCTTTCCATAGGCAACCTGAAAGAGAATGCATATCTTGTATCGATCCGTGAGCATCTATCTGAGATCATGGGGCAAGAGTGGTCTGTAAGTACCATACACATTCCGCTGAGGAGGCTTGAAAAAGCCGACTACATAACTTCATTCTATGGTGAGGCAACTGCCGTACGGGGCGGCAGAAGAAAAAAGATATATGTCCTTACCGAGAAAGGATACAAGGCACTTGGAGTGAATAAAAGTGTCAATGATAAACTCTGGGCTGATTTTAGCGATTTTGAAATAATCAAAGGCTGAGAATGATCCGGAATATCGAAAAAAGAACTGTTCATATTCCCGGTTTGGGAAAGAAGATCCTTGAGTCTATTATTCCCGTAGTTGAACACGAATCACTGTTAGGAGATCTTGACGAGATCTATATTTCATACAGGAATGAAAGGGGCCCGGTATTAGCAATTGTCTGGCTCTGGATACAGGTCCTGAAATTCTTTTTTACTTTTATTTCCGATATTATTTACAGGAGCGCTGCTATGTTAAAGAATTATATCACAGTTTCAATCAGAAATCTGAGGAAGAACAAATTCTTCTCCCTTATTAATGTTACAGGTTTATCAGCAGGTATAGCATCTTGTATTCTGATACTCCTTTATGTCCAGAATGAACTGAGCTATGATTCATTTCATGAGAATGCAGATAGAATATACAGAATCGCAAATACAATAGAAATGCCGGGTCAGCCTAATGCGGAAATGGCGACGACTCCCCATGTAGTCGGCCCGATGTTCAAGGATGAATTTCCCGAAGTCGTGAATTATACCCGCTTTTCAGGCTATCGCTCACGCCGGGTTGTAAGGTACGAGGATAATGTTTATAACGAGGGAAGATTTCTTTTTGCCGATTCGAGTCTGTTCAATGTTTTTTCATTTGAACTGGTCAGTGGTGATGAGCGGACAGCACTTACTGCACCGAATTCAGTGGTTATTTCAATGGAGATCGCAGAAAAGTATTTCGGAGATGAAGAGCCTCTTGGCAAAGTTCTGACAGTCCATAGCTCAGACCAGTTCACGGTTACGGGAGTTATCAGGAATTTACCGCAGAATTCATATATCCGTCCGGATTTTATAGGATCATATTCGACTCTTGGCCTTACCACTACAGGTAATACAGCGATGGATCTGTTGTCGAATATGAGCTATCAGACCTTCTGTCTACTGCAAAATGAAGAGGCAGAAGAACCCCTGCGGGGAAAATTATCCGAATTTGTAGCAAGGAATATGGCACCTATCCTGGATCCTCTCGGTGCGTCTTATGAGTACCACCTTCAACCGCTTCTCGACATACATCTGTATTCCGATTATCAATATGAACTGGAAGCTACAAGTGATATTTCTTATGTATACCTCTTTACGGGTATCGGTGTATTGATCCTGATGATCGCATGCCTGAATTACATGAATCTGTCAACGGCAAGGTCTGCCAAAAGGGCAAAAGAGGTGGGAATGCGCAAGGTTGTTGGAGCAAGAAGGCAGCATCTGATCTGGCAGTTTTTCGGAGAATCGTTTGTCGTTGTTGTAATTTCTGTTATTGCCGGGCTTCTTATTGTATATATCGCCCTGCCTCAGTTCAACTCTATTGCCCAAAAACAACTGACATTGTCATTTCTGTCAAATCCGGCTCTGCTTGCAGGTACCGCAGGGCTGCTTCTTTTAATTACTTTTATCGGGGGTAGTTATCCTGCCCTTTTTCTGTCAGCATTTCGGCCTGTCCAGGTGATCAAAGGTGTTCTGCAGAAAGGAACGAAAGGATCGCTTATCAGGATCGTGCTGGTATCATTCCAGTTTACGGTTACAATTGCGCTTATAGCAGGTACACTTATTGTCTATAAGCAGCTCGATTATCTTCAGAATAAAAGACTTGGATATTCAAAGGATCAGATCATCTGGATCAGACTCAGGAATAGCGAAACCCGGCAGAACTATGAAATGGTCAAAGAACGGCTGCTGCAACATCCTGAAATAATCAAGACAGCTGCATCTGGTAATCTACCGCTCGGACAATCATCGGATACGATCCACCATCCGGGAGGCAAACCTGAAAATTTCGTGATCCATACCACTATTCATCTTGTAGATGAGGATTTTATTGACCTCTATGAAATGGATATAGTCAAAGGAAGGAGCTTCTCGAAACAGTTCCGGACCGACAGAGAACTCGGTGCGATCGTCAATGAGACAGCTGTAAAAATGTACGGATGGGATGACAATCCGGTCGGTAAAGACCTCGAATATTATACGGGGATCAATTCAAAGAATTCCAAGAAAGTGATCGGTGTAGTCAGAGATTACCATTTCAGATCATTACATGAACCTATTTCTCCATTGGTGATGTATATGTCTATGAACTTTGGAGGTGAAGATTTACGTTTTAATTTAATATCAGCAAAGATCAATTCCGATAACATTCCTGAGATAATAACATATATGGAAAATCTATGGAATGAAATCGATCAGGAATATCCACTGGAATATGGCTTCGTAGATGACAGGTACGATTCATTATACCGCTCCGAAGAGCGCCTTGGAAGCCTCTTCAGCCTTTTTACGGCATTTGCTATCATGATCGGATGCCTCGGACTTCTCGGCCTTGCATCATATACATCTGAGCAGCGGACGAAGGAGATCGGCATCAGAAAATCTCTGGGAGCAACTACACCAGGTATCGTTAATCTTCTGATCCGAGAGTTTATCAAGCTTGTAATAGCCGCGAATGTAGTTGCATGGCCTCTGTGTTACTTCCTTATGAAAAACTGGCTTCAGAATTTCGCTTACCGGACAGACATGGGTATATGGATCTTCGTCCTGTCTGCTGTCCTGGCATTGCTAGTCGGACTGTTGACAATTAGTTACCAGTCAATAAAGGCGGCTTTATGCAATCCAGTCAATTCTCTCAGGTACGAATAGTCCGGATGTAAAAACTGTTAAACCTTTCAGTACAGTAAAAGTCTAATATATAAAGATATCTTTCAACTTAGTTGAAACAAATAAATTTATGTCCGTATATTTATATGTTTCAACATACTTGAAAGAAATAAACATTCAGGAGCTTCAGATGTCTATCACACGAAAAGAAGAACTGATACTATTATCAGTATTGAATCTCCAGGAAAACGCCTACCTGATAGGAATACACGATCATCTGGAAGAGGTTACCGGTAAAAAAGTATCACTGACTTCAGTTCATTTACCTTTATCCAGGCTGGAAAAGGCTGGACTTATCGAATCGTATTTCGGGGAGGCAACTGCCGTAAGGGGGGGCAGGAGAAAGAAGATATACAAGATAACAAAAGATGGAATTAACGAACTTAATGCGCATAAAAAAATCAATGATGCCCTGTGGGGTGATTATTCGAAACTTGTATCAAGATAGAAAATGCAAAAAAAAGAAGACATACCTCCGGTAGTTTTTGAAAGACTATTGATCCGGTTTGTAGCAGATCAGGATAAGGAGTCATTAACCGGCGATTTCAGAGAAATGTTTTCCAGGATATCTAAAAAAAAGGGAAAATGGATTGCGTCTGGATGGTACATTATTCATCTGATAAAACTTACAGCAGTCAACCTGTTTCAGAGATTTATAAGGAGTTTTTATATGTTAGGAAACTACATAAAGATCGCTTTCAGAAATATCGTTAGACATAAAGGGCATTCTTTCATTAATATTGGAGGGCTCTCTATTGGAATAGCATGTTCATTACTGCTTTTTATCTGGGTATATTATGAATTCAGTTACGATTCATTCCATATAAATTCGTCCAGTATCTATAGGGTTGTTACAGAAAGAACAACAAGTGAAACTTATACTACTCCTAATACACCCGGTGCCTTTGCGCCATCTGTCAAAGACAGTTATCCTGAAGTTATTAATGCTGCAAGACTTTTCTTTACCAGGTTTTCTGTAAAATACGGGGAAAAAAGCAGCAATATTTACCAGGAAATGGGACTTTTTGCCGATAAATCTTTCTTCAATATTTTTACTTTTCCGCTTATTACAGGAGATCCGGATATTGTGCTGACGGATCCAAATTCTATCGTTATTTCCCGGAAGATGTCTGAAAATTGTTTCGGAGGCATGGATCCGATCGGTAGAACACTTCTCCTTAATAACAGACAGACCTGTATTGTGACGGGTGTATTCGAGAATGTACCGGATAATTCTCATATGGAATTTAGCTATATACTACCGATCGAGCGGGTAAGAGAAAACGGTTTTGATCTTGATGACTGGAGCAGATTTGCGTTCAAAACATATTTGTTGTTAGAGCAGGATGTGGACTTTACTTCATTCAATGATAAGATCAGAAACATTTACGATGATTATTCACCTTCAGGAAATCCAAGGCCGATCCTGCAATCCTTGGAGGATATTCATTTATACCATTCGGGAACAGGACTGATAAGATATTTATATATTTTTGCTATAACAGGAATTGTGGTTCTTGCAATAGCCTGTATTAATTTCATGAATCTCAGGACTGCAAGTTCTGGAAAAAGATCGATCGAGATCGGATTACGGAAAGTCCTTGGTGCAGACCGAACCAGTATAGTTAGACAATTCTATTGTGAAACCGTTCTGATCTCATTTATAGCTATCATATCAGCAATTGTTATCACGATCCTTTTGCTGCCCGTATTCAACGACCTGGTCGCAAAGGAACTTAAGGCGGGACTGTTGTTAAATAAGGATATGTTTACATTAATCGGCGCTATCGCATTATTTACGGGAATTGCTGCCGGGAGTTATCCGGCATTGTTCTTATCCTCTTTTCAGCCTGCTTCGGTAATAAAGGGAGTAACAAAAAAAGGAGGCATGCGGGCTGCAAATTTCAGGAGGATACTGGTTATAACGCAATTTTCATTGTCCGTGATCCTTATTATCGGCTCGATTGTGATCACAAAACAGCTTGATTTCATTAATAATAAAAACCTCGGTTTTGATAAAGAAAATCTTCTTCTGATGAGGATGAATCCCAGGCAGTATGAATCCGTCAGAAACGAACTTCTTAAGAATCCCTCAATAGTCAATATTACCAAAACTAATGCTCCGCTCCTATGGCTTGGATATGAGACAACAGGGATTACATGGGAGGGAAAGGGTGCCGAGGAAATAATGACAATACAGTTGAGAACAGTAGATTATGATTATCTGGAAACAATGGGAATGGAGATGAAGGAGGGAAGGTTCTTTCAGAGAGAGTATGCAGCCGATTCCTCACAGGGATTCATTGTGAACGAAGCGGCTGTCAGAATTATGGGAATTGAAGATCCAGTAGGTTCAACTTTTGCAATTGAAGGAGGTAAGAGAGGCAGGATAATCGGTGTAGTGAAAGATTTCCATCATCACTCAATGCGGGATAAAATAGAGCCCCTCCTGCTATATATTCACAGATCATGGTACTCTAATATGTTTGTCAGAGTTGCTCCGGGAAAAATAGAGGAGGCAATGGCTCTACTGAGAACAAACTGGGAATGGATCGATCCAGGGTATCCCTTTCAGGTCAGTTTTTTTGATGAGCGTGTTGAGAGGATGTATATGGAAGAAAGAAAAGCTGGAAATATTCTGAATGTCTTTACAATAATGGGAATATTCATAGCGGCTCTTGGATTATACGGATTGGCTTCATATATGGCAGAGCAGCGAACCAAAGAGATCGGGATACGGAGAGTACTGGGAGCGAAGGTATCCACGATTGTACGTGATTTGATAGAAGAGTTCACTAAATGGGTACTGATCTCAAACGCAATTGCCTGGCCTATTGCATATATAACTGTAAAAAAGTGGCTTCAGAATTTTGCTTACAGGACAACTGTCGGGCCGGAAGTCTTTATTTGCGCAGGTTTGATCATGCTGGTGACAGCATTAATAACAGTAGCTTACAGGACAATAAAGGCTGCTGCTGCTGATCCTGTTAAGTCGCTGAGGTATGAATAAACCTTCCGATAATAAATGAATAAACCACCTGAAAAAATTGAGTTGTTACTATTAAAACTCATTAAGAATTGCGAAAGGGAATCACTTTCCGGGGATTTCGCTGAAATGTATGGCAGAATTTTTAAGAGGAAAGGAATTTTCTATGCAATCCTGTGGTATGTGATACATATTATTAAGCTAATTCCTTCATTTATGCGAAACCTTCTAATACGGAGCTTAGCGATGACGGGTAACTATTTTAAGATCGCGTTCAGAAATATTATAAGAAATAAGAACTATGCATTTATTAATCTGACCGGGCTTGCTCTGGGTATGACTTGCAGTATTATCATACTATTATATGTAAAATATGAGCTGAGCTATGACTCATATCATGAGAATTATTATCGGATCCACAGGGTAGCAGCACCATTTTCAGCAGCTATTTCTTCAGCACCGCTTGGACCGGCACTACAGGAAGAATTCCCCGAGATCGAAGAAACAGTAAGAATCTACGCACCAAAAATATGGAAAGACAGAGAACTGGTAAATGCTAATCAAAAAAGCTTTTATACTGACCGGTTCTTCTTTGCGGATCCCAGTCTGTTCAAAATATTTACTTTTACGTTAATTAAAGGCGATCCTCAAACTGTACTTACTGATCTAAATTCAGTTGTGATAACTGAAAGTACTGCAATAAAATACTTCGGCGCAGCGGATCCCATCGGCAGGGTAATTACTTATGAGAATGAAATCGAGCTAACCATAACAGGAATAATAAAGGATATGCCGTTCAATTCTCACTTCAGGTTCGATTTTGTTGCGCGGTTAGATAATTACTACAGTAAAATAGATAAAGACTGGGAGAACCGTTGGGGCAATAGTGCATTCGTAACTTATATCCTGCTTCCACCGGGATTCAATACATCTGTTATTACCGAGCGAATTCCTGATGTAATTAAAAAACATACCGGAAGAGAAAACGGGGACGATTATTTTATCCAATCTCTAGAGGAAATTCATTTACACTCTAAACTCGGTAAAGAGATTGATAAAAACGGTGATATCAGAAAAGTAAGGGTATTCTCCGCAATAGCGGTGCTGATTCTTGTAATTGCCTGTTTGAACTATATAAACCTCGCTACAGCACAGGCATCGATCAGGGCTAAAGAGATTGGATTGAGAAAAGTCGCAGGTGCTAAACGGCTGCAGCTTGTCAGACAGTTTCTTGGAGAATCGGTCTTAATAAGCACTCTTGCATTTGCTGCTGCTTTATTACTTGTTCATTTAATGCTCCCTCTTTGTCGGGATCATTTCGAAATGTACTTTGATACCGGTCCTTTAACAAATCTAAATAATATGATTGTTTTTCTGTCAATTACAGTACTAACAGGAGTCTTTTCAGGTAGTTTTCCGGCATTCATACTTTCCTCATATAATCCCGGAGCTGCACTGAAAAACTATGTTTTAAGGTCGGTTAATCGCTTTACTATCCGTAATTTCCTGGTTGTTTTTCAGTTAATGATATCTATTTCACTTATTATTTGCACATGGACTATTTATCAGCAAAATGAGTTTATCGAAAATTCAGAAAAAGGATTTGATTATGAACAGATCATTGTACTTCAGACAGGAAGAATGGAAAATGTAAAGTCAAAAGTCAGAGTACTTGAAGATGAATTCAGGAATATACCTGGTGTATTGAATGTAACTGCATCGGTACGCACACCGGGAAGACGCCCATTCTGGAGGAATATCAGATTAGTCCCGAGTAATAGAGAAGAAAGAGAAAACATGAGTATTCAATTCCTGGCAACTGACTACGATTTTATTGATACATATAAAATGAAGTTACTCGCAGGAAGAGATTTTTCCAGATTACATCCGGAAGATGAAGAGACAACGTATATCCTGAATGAAACAGCGGTTAAAATGTTTGGTTTCAGTACCCCGGATGAAGCTATCGGCAGGCAGATAATACAAAGCAACCGTACCGGTAAGATCATTGGTGTTGTGAGAGATTATCATTTTGTTTCAATGCATACAGAAATTGCACCTATGATTATGAATATTTTTCCGGAAAACCTTTACACCGTTTCTGTGAGAATCAATACTGATAACATAACAAGAACAATTGATACGATGGGAAAATCATGGAATACAATATATCCGGACATGCCGTTCGATTTCTTCTTTCTTGATGAAGCATATTCGGATTATTACCATTCGGATATTAAAACAGGGAGGCTGATAAGTACATTTACATTTATTTCAATTTTTATCACCTGTCTTGGATTATTCGGTCTGATATCTTTTTCTGCAGACAGAAGGAAAAAAGAAATAGGGGTAAGGAAAGTACTTGGGGCATCTGTATCAATGATATGCAGATTAATGATAAATGATTATTTCAAATGGATAATTATTGCCAATATCATTTCATGGCCGATTGCATATTATGTCACAGATATATGGCTTAATAATTTTGCCTATAGTATTGACAATAGCCTTTCAGTATATGTTTCTTCCGGTTTATTGACACTCCTGCTCGTTATCTTAACAATAGGTTTCAGATCTCTCAAAGCTGCAAAAGAGAGTCCGGTCAGATCGTTAAGATATGAATAGAAAATATGTAGATTTCGGATTTTGCGATCCTGAGTATTCCAATTTCTTCATATATATAGAAAAAATACTTGCTTTCCGAGATTCCCTTTATTATCTTACGGGTGCGATTTTTAGGTAGTTTTTAAACATTGCTCCAGCGCGGCAGGATCCCCTTCCTGTCGCGTGTTTTTTTATACCAGAATATAAATTCCATTTCTATTGATAATAATTAGAATCAGACGATTATTTCATTATATTTAAAAACATATACAAGATAATCCCGTAGAACAATATTAGCATCAACGGGGTGATGTATTGTTTTTTAAATATTTAGAGATCAGGAGGCTGTATGTTCAGGAATTATCTAAAAATTACCATCCGCAATCTGCTTAAACACAAATCCTATTCCTTTATCAATATTACAGGTCTTAGTATAGGTATAGCTTGCTGTATTCTAATTCTTGGATATGTAGGATTTGAATTATCTTATGATAAGTTCCATAAGAATCATGACAGAATCTTCAGAATAACGGTAAACGGGAAAATTGCCGAGAGGTATATCCAGGCAGCGACCTGTCCCGCCCCATACGGCCCGCAGCTTAAGAAAGATTTTCCGGAGATCGAAGAAGTTGTAAGGTTCAGGGATGTCGGACAGAGGATGTTTAACTACGAGGATAGGACTTTTTATGAAAACGGATTGATCTACGCAGATAAAGCGATTTTCGACACATTCTCATTTGAACTGCTTCAAGGTGATCCGATTACAGCGCTTGAAGCTCCCTATACTATGGTTATCACACATGAGATTGCTGAAAGGTATTTCGGGAATGAAGATCCGATAGGCAAGATCCTTAGGATCGATGATTCAGAAAACTACACTGTTACCGGATTGATCAGAAAACCTCCGTCAAATTCCCACATTGATTTTGATATACTTGCATCATTTGAGACTATTCTGAAACGGAATCCTGAATTGGAACAGGCATGGTTCAGCTGGAACTATCAGACTTATATTCTTCTGCCTGATGGAAAGAACTATAAGGCGTTTAATCAGAAACTGAATGAATTTGACGAGAAGTATATTATGGCTGTTATCAGGCAGATGGGTGCTGAATTGGAAAGTACACTCCAGCCTTTGACAGATATCCACCTCCATTCCAATATGGAGGCTGAGTTCAGAGATAACAGTGATATAAAGTATGTTTATTCTTTTTCAGCAGTAGCTTTGTTTATCCTGATGATCGCATGTATCAATTTTATGAATCTCGCAACTGCCCGTTCTGCAAACCGGGCAAAAGAAGTCGGTTTGAGGAAAGTTATGGGTGCCGAAAGACGAAGATTGATACTCCAATTTCTGGGCGAATCAGTATTGTTTTCACTGATTGCGCTTATTTTTGCTCTTGTTCTGGTCCAATATGCTCTGCCTTTCTTCAATG
>JANQEH010000046.1 GCA_028278455.1 bacterium | reverse complement strand
TTTTCTGCCCGTTGGTGACAGATTACTTCAGAGGTATCTGAAAACTGCCCGAGAGCCCCGGTGTGGTCTCCATGAGGATGTGAGATAATAATTTTTCTTACTGGTCCGCTATCCATTTTTTCCACACTACTTTGTAGTCTTTTAGCTGATGGACGAAATCCGGCGTCCATCAGCAACACGCCGTCTTCTCCTGTCAGTGCCACTATATTAGCGGAATGATATGACGGATCATAAATAAGGAAGAGGTTGTCAGAGAGTTCTGATGTCGAAATCTTTTCCTGCGAAAACGCCGCAGAACTCACTGCTATTACGATGAATACAATCATATTAAACATGATGACCTCGAGTTAATCAGGCGGGAAGTAACTAATACTATTGTACGCCGACACTGCCAGACAGTTTCCGGTCGTTTTGAATCGGATGCATTATTCAGTAATAGTTCTTTACGGATCAATAAATGATTATTATACATGATCCAGAATGATTTTCAAAAAACCGGGTAACAATTGTGTTAAAATTTGTTTTGTTCTATAACTGGATGACATTAGACTAACTTTCCTGTACAGTATTTACGGATTATGTTTGATTGATTCAGCATGGGGGAAACATGAAAAAAGCGCTGCTGGTTGAGGACTCGCACGTACTTTCAAAACTGTTCAAGAGCAGGATCGAGTCTGAGCTTGACATAGAAGTATTTACCGCATTCAACTATAAGGAAGCCGAAGCAATACTGCTCAGTTCGGGCCATGAATTCCTGATCAGCCTGCTTGATCTGAACTTGCCGGACGCCCCACATGGTGAAATCGTTGATCTGGCACTTTCAAAGATGATTCCATCTGTCGTCTTTTCAGGTACGTATAATGAAGAGACCAGAAAGAAGGTATGGGCAAAAGGAGTTGTAGATTATGTCATCAAGGAAGGGCCGCACAACCTCGACTATATCATCTCTCTTATTCGCAGAATATCACTCAATGAATCGCTGAGAATAGTTGTTGTTGACGACTCGGCATCAGCGCGGCGATATATCGGAGAACTTCTCAAAATCCAGCGATACATAATCAGCGAAGCCGGAGATGGTTTTGAGGCGTTGGCGCTGATCAAGCAATATAACGATATAGTCATGGTACTTACCGACTACAATATGCCGAATATGAACGGATTTGAGCTTACACGAAGAATCAGAGAGGAGTATACCAAGGAACAGATTGCCGTTATCGGGATCTCAGGAAGCGAAGATGACAACCTGTCTGCACAATTTCTCAAAAACGGTGCCTCAGATTTTATCAACAAACCGTTCAACCTGGAAGAGTTCTATTGCAGAGTAATGCAGAATATAGCGATGATCGAGTATGTCCAGGAAATAAATCAGCAGAAAATACGCCTCGAGGATCTGAATGATCAGAAGAACAAATTTCTGGGAATCGCCGCGCATGACCTACGGAATCCAATCTCAGCAATTAATATGTTTTCTTCACTCATGCTTGAAGAACCGGATACGGGACTTGCAGAAGAATATCTGGATTTCGTACACGAGATCAAAAATTCGAGTACATTTATGCTCACGCTTCTGAACGATTTGCTCGATATATCAAAAATTGAATCAGGTAAAATTGAAATAAACCGCGCTGAAACAGATTATATCGAATTTGTAAAAAAATGCGTTAAAGTTAACCGTCTCTTTGCAGAACAGAAACATATTGTTATCCGCGAAGATTATGAAAAGTCGTCAAAGATAATTAATATTGATCTGGAGAAAATAACACAGGTACTGAACAACCTTATCAGCAATGCTATCAAGTATTCTCACCGCGATACCGAAATAACAGTAAGGATATTTTACCGAGACAACATGATTGTTACCGAGGTAGCTGACCAGGGGCAGGGAATCCCATCAGAAGAGCTGCCCAATTTGTTTAAGGAGTTTCAAAAAACAAGTGTGCAGTCCACAGAAGGTGAAAAGAGTACAGGTCTGGGACTCGCTATCGTAAAACGCATAATCGAAACACATGGGGGTACGATTAGTGTCGAAAGTGAAGTTGGAAAAGGATCAGCCTTCAGCTTCACACTTCCCACATCTTCTAACTGAAACCGGGTATTTACGAAAAGAGAAGCTGAAATATTTTCAGAAATCAGATGAGCAGTAAGGAACCTCATTAGTAGCTATTAATTTATGTGCATGACTAAGAAATCAGGGATTTCATGTTATCACGATATTTCTGCCCTATTGGTAATTCTCTTCCGCATACTTTTACAGTATCCGATTCAACTACTTCAATGTGTGCAACACCTACTGCAAATGACCTGTGTATCTGTATAAACCGGTGATTTCCTGCCAGGTTTATGGCTTCTTTCATGGTCAGAAGTGAAAGCAGCGTTTTTCCTTTTACCAAAAACTCCACATAATTTCCCGCGCTTTCGATATAACATATGTCATCCGGATTTACACAATGGTATTCTGTTCCGCATTTAATAAATACCGTATCAAGCATCCGACGGCCTGTTCCTCCTGACAAGAATTTGTCATACACTCTGTTTGAAGCTTTGAGGAAACGTTCAAATTCAATCGGTTTCAGAAGATAATCGACCGCCTCATAATCATAGCTTTTTACAGCGTATTCCGAATACGCTGTAGTAAAAACTATCATCGGGGGATTTTGCAGCGTTTCCAGAAGCTGCAAACCTGTCAGATCCGGCATGTTGATATCAAGAAATATCAGATCGATTTCCAGAGAGGGTATGTCTTGGAGCGCTTTTACCGCATTCCGGTATGATCCCGAGTGCTGCAGATACGGAACTCTGCCGATATAATTTTCCAACAGCTCCAGCGCCATAGGTTCGTCTTCGATTACAATAGTTCTAATCACTGATTGTTCTTCCCGGTATTAATTTTCAGTTCAATTTTAAACAACTCTTTCTCTTCCGAAATATTCAGGGTATATGCGTCCGGGTACAGCAGTTCAAGTCTTCTCTTGACATTTTTCAATCCAATTGAAGCAGAATTATCATCATTCTTACGGTTTCTGTTCACCGTGTTAACCACGTTAAAGGTGACAACCTTGTTTTCAGTTTTCAAATCAATATCAATTACAGTCGGCTGCTGCAGACTGACCGAATGTTTAAATGCGTTTTCAACAAAAGGAATCAGGAGCATCGGTGCAATCATTACTTTTTCAGTACCGGAATTATTCCTGAACTCTATGTTAATCTCATCTTCTTCCATAAACCGTAACTTCTGCAGTTCAATAAACCTGTTAATCTGTTCAGCTTCTTTCGTCAATTCAATAAATTCGGTATCGGTCTCATAAAGCATATACCTCATCAGCTGTGCAAGCCCTGATATTCCCTCAGCCGTTTTCGGATCTCTATTTCTGCCTGCCATAACAAACAGGTTATTCAGTGTGTTGAACAGAAAGTGCGGACTGATCTGCGCTTTCAGAAGTTTCAGTTCAGTCTGAACATGTTTTGTCCTGAGTTCACGAATTTTGAGTTCCTTCTGAATTCCTTTCCCTCCCATCTTCACTGCCGTAGACAAGACCAGTATAATCAGGATAGTCATAATTGCGGCAATCAACCGCGCAGGTTTCTCCGGACTGGTAAATATCAGGTAATCCAGGTAGCCAAAACCAATGACAATGATAAACAGTAAAATGAGATACCAGACAACCTTTTTCCTGATTAGAAACCTGTCCATGACGTAAAAATGAGTATACACAGGCAACAGGATAAAAGAAATCAATTTGAAAGAATTCTTAAGGGTGTCCGGATTCAACGGATCTTCCAATACAAATAATAAAAAAACTATCAGCCAGACAACAACATGTTTCCAAACACCTGATTTCAATATGCCTGCAAGTGGGTTTTTATCCTGCAGATTCTCCATACCGTCAATATACAATGGTATTCAGATTTATCAAAAAGGTTTTAAAACCACCAAATATGGAGTTTACAAGATATTTCAAACGGTTTATCAAACCCAGGCAACAGAGACCAATATTTTTGGTATTTTATGACTACAGGAATCATCTTTTCCATAGTGATATTTCACTGAGTTTATCTCATTATCGGTAAGGGAGGAATCATGAACGTAAGGTATATCGGATATTCGTCCGCTGCATTTATCGTGACTATCATGTTATGGATTATTATTTCTCTGTTGATACCTGATGGCGGCGGACGGATTGAAACTGCTGAAGATTTTTTTAATTCAAGGACAGTAAACTTTGATCAGCAGTTGTACAGGTTTGTATTCCTTTTTATGATAAGCTGTATTACTGTATCGATTTACACAAGTCTGTATCAATTCTGCCGACGAAAATCTCCTGAACTTTCAATGCTGGGGATGATCTTTATTCCTGCTTACCTGGTTTTAAGTATTTCGATGTATGCTTTTTCTCTGGCAGTCATACCGATACTTGACAGTCTGCATTCCAGTCCATCCACAAAAGATTTATCTCTGGTACTGGTCTCTCATTTTATAACGGGCAGCGGTAGTACGGCGATGTCGATGAATTCACTTCCATATACACTAATCGGTATACCGTCACTGATTTTCGGTTATGTTATGTTCAAGATGGACAAAGCAGTAAAAGCGGCAGGCGGACTTATTTTTATCTCAGGAATCGGTTACATTTCCGGTATATTCTCCGTATTCGGCAGCTCAAATATTCTTTCGATGGTTGCTGCCGGCGGTGGAATTTCTTTTATCATCTCCCTGATTATTATGAGTTACCTGTTTTTTAAACCGGGCGGATATTCACCCCCATCTTCCGAATAGTAATGATCATCCGTAAATCGATTTCAAAGCAACTGGACCGGAATAAAAACCGGGTGTTATCGAAGATACTCCAATTCGAGAAAGGACTTTCTTTTTTACAATGCATTCAGTACCTTAACAACTCATACATTGAATAGTTTCGCTCAAATATGAGACAAGGTAAACCGGATGACCTGGGAAGAACTGATAAATTATCTCAAGAATGCTGACAACGATGTCATGCCTGAACTGGATGATGACGGGAACCAGACAGATAACGGAATTTTCTGGCACCGGGGAAAAACAAAATGGGCAAACGGAGACACGGTTGACGCGTGGCTCCTGCTTGACCATTTTTCCGGTGGTGAACTGTTTGATGCGGTATTTATAATAAATGCGCTCGTCGATAAAGAAGGGAATTCAGTATGGCTTCCTCAATCTCAGATGGATTCCTGGTTTTCAGACCCCAAGATTGCAGAACAGCTTAAAGACCTTATTCACTTTGATGATGATGGAAAAGAGGTTGGTTATAAATATTATCTGAATGTCAGGCCTGAAAATGACAAAAATACCGGCCTGGACCATTGGAGTTTTTAAACCGGATTTTCTCCAGTATCTATCATCGCAAATTCACTGTCTTCCTCTCCAATATACCCGTTTTTTCTTGCGTATGCCTGCAGATACCGGTGCATCAGTTTCCGGGCGCGGGACAACCTTGACCTGATCGTACCAACCGGGCATCCCATGATATCGGCAATTTCCTTGTATGAAAAACCTTCAATATCGGACAGCACAAGCACCATTCTGAAATTGAAAGGTAAACGGGACAGCGCGGCATCCACTTCGTCGCTTACTGAATATTTATAATCATTCTCGTCAAATGTTTCCGAATAGGTCTGTTTATCGACAATCGTATCGAGGAACGGTTCAACAGTATTAAAATCAACATGTTTTACTGAGTTCGATTTCTTACGGTATTTATTTATCAGTGTATTCTTAAGTATTCTGTATAACCAGGCTTTACAGTTTGTACCGTGATTAAACTGGTCGAAAAACCGGTAAGCTTTATAGAATGTTTCCTGCACAAGGTCCCGGCTATCATCTTCATTATATGTAAGTTTCAGCGCAGAGTTATACAACGCATCCATATGTATCAGTGCTTCATCTTTAAATATTTCAAGCTTGCTATCTTTCTCGGTTATCATTATATCCTCCGGGGTAAATATTTCCACTTTACTACCGGGTATGCATAAAACTGCTTAACCGGCTGTTCTCAAAACATCAATAATCCTTTCAGCACCACTGGATTTATCAAAGAAGTAATCAGCTCCTGCTTCCATGCATTTTGTTCGATATTGTTCATACGGAAAGTTAGTATACATTATTACTACCGGTGAACAATCGAACGCTTTTATCTTTTGAATAATACTGACTCCGTTCCCCGGCATCCTAATGTCGAGAATCACATAATCCGGCTTGAATTCTTCAACCTTGTCAAGAGTTTCGGGTGCGTCATGAGCGATTTCTATTTCATCTGCGACATCGTTCAGGAGTTCAGTCAGTCTATCGCGGACGATATCAGAATCGTCTGCTATCAGAATTCTTTTCAAATGTATCTCCGAGATGAGTAATGCAGGTAATTCAGGTTTCACTTATAACATAATTCCTCAACCTGGAAAACACAATCGGTCGAAAACTGAATTTTATGTCGGATATCAGACCAGAAGTTTGTAGGAACTTTTCCTACAGGATTGAAGGTATATTACTGTGGTTTAATGTTTCGGGCAGACTGGTGCTATCACATCACCAGGTTATTCTTAATGGCGTAATAGGTGAGTTCGGAGTTGGAATTCATATTCATTTTCTCGAGAATACGTTCCCTGTATGTGCTTATCGTTTTAGCACTTAGCGCCAATTCTTCAGCAATCTGTTTGGTTGTTTTTCCGGATGCGATCATACACAGCGTCTGGAATTCGCGGTTTGACAGTGATTCATGCGGTTTTGCAGACACGTCATTATCGAGGTAAAATGCGAGTTTTTCTGCAAGCGCCAAACTGACATACTTTCCCCCGGATGCCACTTTTTTTATAGCTTCTATCAGTTCGGTCGGTGCGCTTTCTTTAGTCAGGTATCCGGCGGCACCTGTTTTCAAGACACGTACTGCATACTGCTCTTCCGGATACATGCTCAACATCAGAATCTGCTGCTTTGGATCCAATTTTTTAAGGTCATCGAGAATCTCCAGACCGCTCCTTCCGGGCATAGAGATATCCAGAAGTATTACATCGTAGCTGTTTTCCGAGACCAGATCGATTACCTGCTGTCCATTTTGAGCTTCATCAGCAACAACGATCTCCTTCGTTTCCGATACAATCTGTTTGAGACCCTCACGTACAATACTGTGATCATCCGCGATAAGTACTCTGATCATGTTACAGCTCCTGATTTATAATCCGGAATGATTACACTGACCGTTGTTCCTTTACCGGGTTTACCGGTAATGGAAAGCCGGCCTTTTAAGGGCCTGATACGTTCTTTCATCCCCATAATACCGAATGAACGTTTATCCGACATTTCGGCTTCTGTTATCCCACGGCCATTATCCTTTACCTCCAGGACGAGGGATGATTCATTTTCAATTAAATTAACCGAGACCTCTGTTGCCGCAGCATGCCTGATAATATTTGTGAGCGCTTCCTGGAAAATCCTGAATATAACAGTAGCGAGCGGCTCCGGAACATCTTCATCATTGATATCGAGGTGATGCTTACAACTAACACCGGTTCTGTTGATAAACTCGGAAATCTGCCACTCGATTGCCGGCGACAGACCGAGATCATCCAAAAGCCCCGGGCGGAGTTCAGTTGAGATTCTCTGTACACTTTTGATCGTATCGTCAACAAGTGAACACATTGAATCGGCCTTATCGATAAAATCCGCATCATTTTCGCTGAAGCGGTTTTTCAGCCAGATCAGGTCAAGTTTAAACGCAGTCAGCGCCTGGCCTAAATCGTCATGAATTTCCCTCGAAATTTTGGTTCTTTCCTTTTCCCGGACAGATTCAATATGCAGGGTCAATTCCCGGAGTTGTTCACGAGATTCTTTAAGCATCCTTTCGGTTTTTTTGCGTTCCCTTATTTCCCGCTGCAGTTCAAGGTTAATTACTGCCAGTTCGTTTGTTCTGTTCCTGACGCGTTCTTCCAGTTCGAGGTTTGATTGCCGAAAGAGACGCTCGGTTTTTTTCCGTTCCGTGATATCCCGCACCACACCAAACATTCTGACAGCTTTTCCTTCATCATCTCTCTGTGCATCCCCAACCTCACTTAACCATCTGATCGAACCATCAGGCCAGATAATGCGATGCTCGATATCATAGTCTTTTTGATTCTCAAGACAGTTATTCACTGAGTTTGCCACATATTCCCGGTCGTCAGGATGTACCGATTCCATGAAATCATCATACGTTTTTCCAAACTCTCCTTCCCGGAATCCAAACATTGTCTCTATCGTATCCGACCAGAACAGATTCCCTGTTTCGATATCCCACTCCCAACTTCCGATATTTGCAGCACGCTGAGCCAAGAGAAATCTCTGCTCGCTCTGTTTCAGTTTTTCCGAAGCTTCAAGCCGCTCTATTATCTTACCCAGCCGTTCACTGTATCCATCGATCAGATTCTGTTCAAAATCCTTGATAAATTTCAAATCCTTGTTGTAACCAACCTGCAGAAATCCCCGTTTTTTACCTTCTACAAAGATATCTGCTCTTAAACAATTGACACATGCAAAATCGTTGGCCCTGTACTCAGTATTGTCAACGCAAAGCAGCACACATACATTTTCAGGATACATCATACTGCCTGGGATGATCTCCCGAACAAATTTGTTCAGTAATTCAGGTAAATTCTGGGTCTGTTCAGTTAACCTGCCAAGGCCGAGTAATCCATTCAGTTCCTTAATTCGCTCTTGCAGGGCAGTTTCAACCTGCTTGTACTTTGTTATATCTTTTGAATGGACGACAAATCCAGCGAATTTTCCGTTTATTACCTGAGGAGTGGCTAAAGACTCGAAATGATGGAGTTTACCATCCAACAGATTGTGATTTGAGAAAAACTGAACCTGATTACCTGTTTCTTTTGCCTGCTTAAGCAATGACGTAATGTTATCCTTCAGATCGGATTCAGCAAGAGAAACCAGCGGTTTGCCAATGTGTTCCACGGTATGGCCAAAAGATTTCAGATTTGAATACTCTATTGCGAAATCACTATCAACAAAGAAAACAAAATCGGGATTACTTTCAGATAGAGAACGCCATTTATCTTCCGACCTGGTTAAAACATCTAACAGTTCTTCTCTTTTTGCTTCGCTTAGATCCAGCTGCAGAAGTAAGTTTTTCAGTTCTTCACAATAGTTTAAGGGCATGGCTTTCTCATGCGGGGGTAATTAGAGAATATTGAACAGTCTGGAGACATAGCAATATAGGGAACATTTCAAATTATGTCAATTCGAAAATAGAATTGAGATATTGAAGTCTTTTTTAAGTCTGTTATAGTGGATTTGCGATACAGATCGATGAAGATTATTCTGTTTCTACGGCTTTTTGCCGGTTATACACAGAAAGGCGGGTTTTCTGTACAACATTCTGCTTTTCTTTGTAATAAGCGTTTATCTTACTTAATTGCTCTTCCAATTTCCTTACTTTTTCTTTCAGTTTTTCGATATGCTTCTTGATTGCATCTGCCCGGGAGCTGTTTTCCGATTCGTTTATCGATGAAAGCTCACGCTGAAAAGCTCTCAGACTCTTATTCGTTTCCATAAGGGTATTCTTACACTTCTGGATGCTCTCGACCTTTTGCTGCTCAAATTCACCCTCAAAATTCTTCAGGTCTTCAATAACCGACAGCAGTTTTCTGATTCGGTGATCTTTCGTAAGCGCTGCCTGAACAGACGATTTCAGTTCTTCAGCGTTAAACGGTTTGGAGATAAACTTATCTACGTTAAGCTCTTTGGCCTTAGCAACAGCTTTCGGATCTTTCCGAACACCGGTAATGACAATTACCGGAATTCCCATTGTCCGTACGTTTTTGTTAAGCCACTCTATTAAGTCGAATCCGTCTTTACCGGGAAGGAGCAGATCGGTTATGACAATATCAACACGTGTGGTCTTACAGATTTTCAGGGCGTCAATGACATTTGGAGCAGAATGGACTTTCCTAAAAAGGGGGGTCAGTAATTCTGAAAGGCTTTCGAGTATTTTGTTGTCATCGTCTACAATAAGCAATGACAGATGCGGATCCATCATAGAGCTCCTGAAGATTTTGGAGCATAATATTCGTTGCTCGTGTATTTCAGTATAGTCAAAATATAAAAAAAGATCAAAACAGTAAAACGTACAGGTTTTGATCTAAATAAAGAATTAATGCCGACAAAAGCAACATTAATCTATAAATAAAAGTCCGGCCGGGAGGGCGGTCAAAAGCAATACAGGATTAAACCTCCCGGCTCATCAACATCATGATCTTGTCTCTTTTACGTTCGGACTATAAATTCCTAGTGATACTCTTTTGCTACTTTGAAAAACGCAGGGTGCCAGTTGCAGTCTGCACGATCCGAAGAAAGTGAGTTATAGAGTATATTCGGTTTACCCTTGCTTTTTCCTGAATTACCGAGACAGAGGCCCAGAATTATGCCGCCTTTTACGATTTCAGGATCATTTGTAACGGTCAGGACTTTTGTCGAATTCGCATAACCCACAACGTCAGATACTTTCGAACCGTCAACGACAAATACGATTGAAGGAACTTTTTTCGGCAGACCATCGCTCGATGTTACTGATGCCAGCGTTGATTTTCCAATATTTTTACCGATGGCATTCTCCAGGCGTTTCGCCAGGTCCGCAGAACCGATAACATGAACTGATAATTTCTTCCCCCCAGCAAGATTTTTTTCAAACTCGACAACTTTCAAAAACAGGCTTGATGCAAGTGAAACAGGAGCAACCTCCTGTGCAAAACTGGTTGCAGCGCTCAGTAAAACCAGCATGCAAACCAAAGTTGTTAATACTCTTTTCATATCTCCTCCCATACATTGAATCTAATTATTTTCTTCAAAAATATTATATGATGCACTTCTTCTGCTGTTATAGTTTGCAATATCCGTACCAGATAAAAATAAAAACTAATTTCCTGCTTAAGCTGCAGTACCGGGCTACAGGCTGCTGATTGAAATACTCTTTGTGTGACAGTTATTCGGCAATTATTCTGACTATTTGTCAAATATTTTACAGTAAATTCATTCTTTCAAATGCAATATCCCTGTTGATACTGACTCAATCCAGACATTAATTATCGGAATGATCATTCTCTCGATGATAAACTGTTTCCCATTTGAATAAAATACCCTAGTTTAAGTATTATCTTTTATTAACAGCAGCTTAAGATTTCGATAAGTCTATACTTAAACTGGTTCCAGTATGTACGAACTCAAGATCAGCGTCAAAAAAGTATTGGGAACGTGTACGTCATCACCTCCGCATGAGCGGGGAGACTATTTTACAGTGAGGGACGGCAGCATTCGTATTCCGAATGGCGGTTTTATCTGTCTGTATGCACTTCAAAGCCTGATACCGCTCATAACACCGAAAGAACGTGAAATTGCCGAACAGAACGACCAGGACTGGATGTGGAGGGTTCATCACGCGCAGTGTCCCGATCCTGACGGCAGGGTTATATTTAAGATCGAAAGAATCGATACCATAGACCGGCAGCAAGAAATTAAACCGAGTGACCGGATTCCAACTGAGAGCAGTGGCGTTCACCTGAATGACGCTACTATTCAGGACCTGAAAATTGAAGTTGAAGAGGTGCGGGGAAAATGCACTTCAGGAATGATTTCAGGTGACCATTTCACTTTGCGGGTCGGAAAACTGCACCTGCCGCCTGATGGTCATATCTGCCTGTACGCGCTTCAGTCTGTAATACCTCTGCTTCCTGCAAACCAGAGAATGCTTGCTGAAGGTGACTGGATGATAAATGAGCGGCGGGTAATCTGCCCCGATCCTGCCGGAAATGTCATTCTCAGGATCGACCGCAAGGAGCATATCAAATGATTCACTGCAACATAGAACTGTGTGTCGGATGCAAATCGTGCGAAGTGACATGCAGTACGTTTCATTTTGAGGCTGTATCGCCGGCAATGTCCAGGATTCGGGTAGTAAAAATCGAAGAATCAGGTATAGATTTCGCCGTGTCCTGCAGAGGATGTATCGAGAGACCGTGTCTGGAATGTCCTGATGATGCTTTATCAACTGGTAAAAGCGGAGAAATCCTCCTTGATGAGCAGTTGTGCACATCCTGTGATATCTGTGTTGAAGCCTGCCCTGTCGGATCAATTGGATATTACAATAACCTTCCCCTGTTCTGCGACCTGTGCAGTGGAGAAATGTCCTGTGTTGAGAATTGCCCCACAAATGCCTTATCATTTTTACCTGACAGTAAAACTTCACTGACTGAATTCTCAACAAATGACGGAAATGCTTCACAGAAGCGAGCCTATTACGCAATGGCAACTGCAGAACCGCTCAGGAATGGATGGAAAAACGGGCGGAGGGTCGACTCATGAATATCTACCAGGGTAACAAGCTCAATGTAAATCTGACGAATCATTCAATTTCGAGAGACAAAACAACCGATATCGGTATCGGCGGCCGTACCTGGAACAGTGTTACACTTTTGAATGAAGTGAAACCGGGTATCGATCCTCTCGGACCGGAAAACATACTCTGTATCGCGATCGGTCCGCTGACCGGAAGCAGGCTGACGGCGTCGTGCCGGTTTATCGCGAGCGCAAAAAGCCCCCTGACCGGGATACTCGGTGATTCAGGTGCACGCGGTTTTTTTGCAGCTGAAATGCGCTGGGCAGGTGTTGATCAGATCGTATTCACCGGTGTTTCAGATAAATGGGTTTATCTATTTATAGATAATGATACTGTCGAAATCCGGGATGCTGAACACCTTGTCGGGCGTGATATTACCGATACTACCGTTCAACTGCGGGAAGAGCTGAACGATCCCGACCTTCAGGTGGCGGCAATTGGCCCTGCCGGTGAAAACCTTGTTAGGTATTCAATAATATCATGCAATATGTCCCGTGCGGCGGGCCGTACCGGCATGGGTGCCGTTATGGGTTCAAAAAAAGTCAAGGCGATTGTCGTACGGGGTGATAAACCGGTAATTCCGCTCGACGCTGAGAAATACGAACGTGCGGTAAAACGATTCAAAGATGCAATCGAGGGACACCGGCAATTCGAATCCCGGGGACTGTACGGTACGACCAGAATAATGGACTCGCTGGCGGAAATGGGCGTTCTCCCAGCGTATCACTACCGAAGTACCGTGTTTGAAGACCTCAAAAAAATTAACGCGGAAACGCTCAGGCGCAACCATGTCGTCAGATCAAAATCGTGCTATAA
>JANQEH010000033.1 GCA_028278455.1 bacterium | reverse complement strand
CATCCTCGATTGACGGGGTAACAAACCCTGATTCAAGATATATGTTTTCAATTTTTTCTTTGATTTTTGCCTGTTTCTCGCTGAAACTGATCTTATGTCCGGATAGTCTCACTGTCTCACCGGTAACAATGATTTTAGCTGTATCAGTCAGATAAGCAAGTATTGAATCATAAACCGGATTTTCTACATCTGAGAAAAGTTTATTCTTTAATTCTGATTGTTTGATCCCTCCAAGGTAAGGAAACTGCCTGTGATAATTCCTAAGGAATTCTAAAACTCTGAAGCATCCATTATCAAAATGCTCAGTAAGTACAAATCCTGTATTTGCAGGATCGGGCTTTTCTTCAATAGTCTTGATTTTACCGATGCTTTTTAACCGGTCAATTATAATCTTTACTTCATCACCCTTAAGCGCTATCCCTCTTGAAAGCCTGTTCACACTTTCGAGTTCAAGGGGATTATTGGCTATATGGTGCAGGATTATCTGTTCAGGATCAGCGCTTTCAAGTTTTTCAAGCTTTTCAAGCTCCTTCTCAGGAAGATATTTAAGTTTCAGGGGATGTACTTCTACTATTGTGCCTCCCCCAATCGTATTTGCCGGAGAATAGCTCCTGATGATATAGGCATCTCCGATCTCTACCGCTACCTGCTCTTCAAGCCTGAGCTGAACGAGTGTTGAATTAC
Organism: bacterium; assembly: GCA_028278455.1. Classification (GTDB taxonomy): domain Bacteria; phylum SM23-31; class SM23-31; order SM23-31; family SM23-31; genus JANQEH01. Next base: position 4,978 of record JANQEH010000033.1, on the reverse strand, counting down.
CCGGTTCAAGAGTCTTTTTTTCAAGGAGCACAACTCTCGCCAGAAGTTCCCTGCTGCCTATATGGAACCTTACTCTTGTCCTGTTCTCAAAAGGTTTTGAATCATTTAGGAGGTATAGCTTGGCATTCACCATAAATGTAGGCTCAAAATGCCTGGGTTTAGCCAGCAGATATCCCCTTTCCAATTCATCCGCCTCAACTCCAGTAATATTTACTGCAACTCTTTCACCGATCCTGCATGAATCCACATCCTCATTATGAACCTGAAGTTTCCTGACACGGATATCCTTTTTAACAGGAAGAAGTTCGAGTTTATCTCCAGGTCTCAGGGTACCGGATAGAACTGTGCCTGCTATTATAGTCCCGATGCCTTTAAGGACAAATACCCGGTCAATCCAGAGCCTGAAAATTCCTTTATCCTGTCTTTCAGGAGAATTTTCTATCGCATTGTCCAGTATTTCTTTGAACTCGGGAACACCTTCTCCTGTCAGTCCTGATACACCCAGGATCGGCGCATCTTCAAGGAAAGTATCTTTTACAAAATCCCTGATATCCTCTTTAATCAGTTCAAGCCATTCTTCATCCACCAGATCGATCTTAGTCAAAGCAATGATCCCCTGCTGAATATCAAGCAGCTTCAGGATTTCGAAATGTTCCCTGGTCTGGGGCATGATCCCGTCATCCGCGGCGATCACAAGGACAACGATATCGATCGTGCTGACACCCGCAAGCATGTTCTTTATGAACTTCTCATGTCCCGGTACGTCGATTATTGTAACGTCATCGTTGTAGAAAACAAAACCGAGATCGATCGTCATCCCGCGCTCTTTTTCCTCCGGCAGCCTGTCGGCATCCACCCCCGTCAGAGCTTTCAGGAGCAGTGTCTTACCGTGATCGATATGCCCCGCTGTTCCTATAACAGTGTGTTTCATTATTAATAGTTCTTTTTTGAATTAAATGATCTTATTTAATTCCATTTTCGGTAACTCAAGTATTTTATCGTTTTCAAATTTCACTTTACATGTTTGATTTAAATCATTGATTTCTGTTAATGTACCAACACCATGTTCTTTGTGTTCAACTTTATCACCAATAATAAATATCTGTTTTAGAATTGATTCATCAGAAGCATCTAAAGATAAGTACATTTTATGCGGATCTGATATTATCGTATATTCGGGAAACGCATTTGGTCCCCAGTATGCCTGCTCTCCAAATGCCATTCCGGGTGAACCTGAACTAAAAATATAGTTTTTATTTTTAAAATCTATATTCGATAATTTTTCGTTCATCTCTTTTATTGCTTTTAGAATCAAGGTTGTATCGTTAGATAAATCAACGGTCGTAGAAATTTCCGCTGGCTTAACACTTAACAATTGAATAATAGAATTCACATCCGTTTCAGATTTGTTATAAGTATTTTTTAACGTCTCTTTAATTTCATCCTTCTTTGGGCTAATCGTGTCAACTCTAAGGTTAATATCATATTCAATATCTCTCAAACCTTGAATATCAAAAACTCTCGGTGTTTTATTATCTCTTACTATTGTAACTGGCAGATTAAAAGCCTGCCTGATACCTAACTCATAAAAAACATTTGGATTTCTAGAACTAATGTCACATAAAACCATATCAGATTCAATTACTCTTTTCAGAATATCAATGATAATATGATTTGTCTTCATCTCATCATCAGCTCTAAATGGTTCAAATCCTGCTTCAGTACATGCGGGTTTGAAGAGATAATCGTAGACTCTCTTAAAATGACCTGTTTCATAGGGTGGGACATCAGATATTGGCATCACCACAAAACATTTCTTTGTACTTCTCTCTTTTTCAGGCATAACCTTTCCCCTATTTTTTAATAATAATTCTCAAAACCTCCACAGGTACGAAGTCTTGAAGAATAAACCACGCTTTGTTTCTATGTAAACATCCCTCGTTCTATAATTGTTGCCGTCTAAATAGTTTTTATTATAAAGTGAACCAAAACCGAGATGGATAACCGTACCGGGAATATAAGTGAACGATGTAAGAAGGTCTGTCATCACCTCTTTACGGAATGAGTTATATTCTACAATTCCTCTAAAGAACAAGTATTTGTTCAGCTGGTATGTATTTCGCGAGGTAACAATAGTATAATCGTATTCTTTCTCATCGCTTCTATCGTCGTAGAAATCTGTGTATGTCCAGCTCATACTGAAATGGAAGTTCGCAGATGGCAGGTAGTTTATATAAAGCGAGGCATCCGTACCATAACCCTGGTGCGGATCCGAATAATCGAAACGGATCTTTTTGCCGAACTTGTAGCCTACTCTCATGAAATATTCCTTTGTGAACTGCCTCGAGGCTCCTAATGAGCCGTGATGCCTGTCAAATATCTCACCCGCGAATACCTCAGTCGAGTAATTTGCTGAAAAACTTATAGAGGTTCTTTTAGGCATAATGAAAGTAAGGTTAAAATTATTCCACGATTCGGTTTTATTGTCGAATTTGTCATTCGTGTAACTTATGAGAAATTGCGGCTCGATCTTGCGGATTATACTGTTTTTCGGATAGATCATAGGAGTATAGATCATATAACCTCTTGAAATACCGGTCCTTGAAATATAACCGGTCTTTGTTATGAAATCTTCAGATATTTCCTTCCCTCCTATTGCAAGCATCATTTTCCTTGAGCTGAACGTATACTGTGCACCGAGACTGTAACCGTCATCCTTTGTTTTCGCATCATACTCCCTATTGTTGGAGTAAAAGCCGTGAAAACCTATAACACTTGCCTGTGTCAGTCTTATCATCCCATCTGTACCCATCACCCTGTTATGGCCGTCCTCCTCAAGCTCTCTCCCTGTATAGTATCCACCGATATAACCATCACTTTTCATTGCTCTTTTATATCTGAGTATTCCGAAATGAGCTTTATCTCCCTCATTCTTATAATCGGCCAGTTCATCTACGGCATAGATCGATGATATCGTGTTCTTCTGGCCAATCCTGCCGGTAAGTTTCATACCTGCAACCGGATTTTCGATCTTTCTTGTATATATAATTGACCTCAATGGAGGCCAGTAAGCATTTCCACCTATACCGAATTCCTCTCGTCCTTCAAGAAAGAATGGCCTTTTTTCTTCGTAATACACTGCGGATCTCAGGTTAAAATCAACCTGACCTGCATCCGCCTCAATCTGACTGAAATCGGGATTAATCGTGCCGTCAAGAATCAAATTTGAGGTCAATCCGTATTTTGCTGTCAGGCTTACTTCCGTGTCGGTATCGTCTGATGAAAGCTTTCCGCCGCTTAAAGCGCTGTTCCTGCTGTGGGTAACTCCAGGAAGAAGTTCGAACAGTTTGTATTCTCTGATATCTCTAAGCTCAAAATAATTTGTCTGGGTAAGGAAATTCGCTCCCTGCTCAGGATCAAGCGGAGGGTAGGTCCCTATCTCTGACCTTCTGTTAATACTCCTCTCAAATATTACTCCCATCTTTACAGGCATGGAATCAGGATATCTAAGGCTTTTAAACGGAACTTTGATCTCTACAGTGTATCCTTCATCGTCGATCCTTCCCTGGCTGTACCAGACTACATCAACACTCATATCCTCGTTTCCACCCGAGTATTTGCTATCCTGCTGAATCCCCACCGGATTCACATAAAGGCAGTATAAGGACTGATGGTCGTTGAATGTATCCAGGTTGATACCCATCCAATCATCACTCCTGATATTATCCCGTGAATTAACAGAACTCTTGATTTTCTCCGGTTCACTGTCATAACATTTGAAAGCGAAATACAGGTTTTCCCTGTCATATGCTATATAAACTTCAGTACGTTCACTCATATCCTTCTCAAAATCAGGATACCAGGTCTTGAATCCGCTAATTACCTGCGCATTCTTCCATGCTGGATCATCAAGTATACCGTCCAGTACAGGTTCAGTATCGGTTTTGACAGCCTTAAATGGTTCTATCGGTTCTGCAGCTTGAACAAAACTTAATATAAGGGTTGAAATAAATACAGCTCCAATAACTCGAATTAAAGATCTCATGTCTCTACTCCTGTTTGCGATTTTCAGACAGTCTGGCTTAATGAGGCCTAAATCAAGCCTTCAAGTGATGCTTTAACAATACGCCATACAACAATTATTAACAAATAATTAAAAATGATATTCAACAGTAAATTTAAAAATGCTTTCGTTATAATCAGACCATGAATCAATTGTACTGATATCGTAGTCCAGCAATGCCTTGGTCTTACCGGATATATGATATGCGACACCTGCAATTATACGTTTCATTTCATCTGATATGTTTGTAGCTTCTTTTTTGAAATAATCATACCTGCCGACAAGGCTTATTTTCTTTTCAGGTATTTTAATCTCTGAAAAGAATGAATATCCGGTATTATCGAGAGAATTCCCGTTGTTATCAAGTTGGTTACCCTTGAAATTACCCTTCCCGTCATAGAACATATATGTCAGAGTATAATACTTGTCTTCAAGAATCAGGTAAATAGAATTGACTGTCCAGTCCGGGCAGTCTTCGGTATTACCTTTTCCATGAATACCGTGATATGTGATTTGAAATCCCGGATAGATATTTGTTATAGGCCTGATTGAAAGCCTCCCTTCAAATGTCTTATCCTTGTTTTTTTCGATTGCATGATAACCTCCGCCGTTATAGAAACCCACAGCCATACTGCCGTATTTTCCTGCATATTTGCTGTTCACCTCTTTTTTGTATTCGTCATCAAGCTGGCCGCCGAATTCGGCAAAATATGTTATACCGTAATCGGCTGAATTGAAGACACCATTTCTTTCAAGGAACATAGTGCCCTGCATTCGGTAATAATTTATATGCTCTTCATAATCGAGCCAGGGACGGTGGCATAATCCAAACTCAATATGAGGATTTGTCAGAAATCCCATATCATCCAGTTTCAGGTCAACATAACAATATTTCAGCCTCATTTCAAGATCACC
>JANQEH010000022.1 GCA_028278455.1 bacterium | reverse complement strand
TTATTAAGTTTGCTTATGAAAGAATTTGAAAGTCAGGAAATTTGATTGTGATCACACTTAATATGTATACAATATGTAAATAGTAATTATTCAATAAATAAAAGTCAAGCAGGTAATAAATTACTTGATTTATTCAAATAAATATTTTAATATAATAGCATTATAAAACGGGATTTTTGCACAGGGTTATAAAAGAAAAGTTTCACTGAAGAAAACCGGGATTGTACTGATTTCTACACTGAATTTATAATCCACTAATACTCTTTGCTATAAAAAAATCCCCGGCAGAAGTCGGGGAAAGGCTTAGCCTTCAGGTACTTACCTTTATTATGATAAGTTCTCAAGGATAACATCTTTATTTTGACAAATATATATACAAAAAGGTAATATTGCAAGATAATTTTGGAGGTAAAAATGTCGAAGATTCTCGGGCTTGATTTAGGTACAAATTCTATAGGCTGGGCATTGATCGACGATGAAGCAGGTGAAATAATTAATATAGGTTCCAGAGTATTTGAAGCAGGTTTGAATGAGATCGGTACTGCAAAAGAACAGTCAAAGAATTCTTCCCGAAGGGAAGCCAGGCAGATGAGGAGACAGAACAGAAGATGGAGACAAAGAAGAGATTTCCTGAAGAAAGTTCTAATTGAGGAAGGAATGTTTCCTGAGGATGTGAAAGAACAACAGAAGTATTTATTAATGGATCCATATAGGCTTAGAAGTCGAGGAATAAGTGAAGAATTATCGATATTTGAATTCGGAAGAATCCTGCTCCATCTGAATCAGCGAAGAGGATTTAGATCAAACAGGCTCTCCGGTGACGAGGAGGAAGGGAAAATATACAAAGGAAAGGATGAGACAACCGGAATAACAGAAACAGAATTGAATATCAAATCGGGTGGATATAAAACTCTGGGAGAATATCTGGCTAGTCTGGATACAGATCAACTGCGAAGAAGGAACCGGTATACAACAAGAAATATGTATGTTGATGAATTCGAGTATCTTTGGGAGAATCAGGCAAAGTTTCACAATAAGAAACTGCATAACGAAATACAAGAAAAGATATTCAGGATAATATTCTTCCAGAGAAAGCTCAAATCTCAAAAGGATAAGATTGGATACTGTTCACTTGAGACGAGCAAAAGACGAACTCCCATAAGCTCGCCGGTATTCCAGAAATTCAGGATCCTTGAGCAATTATCAAGAATAAGGATCACGATTCCAAATACTCAGAGACATGATTCCTGTCTATCTGATGATGAACGGGTATTGGTTTTCAATGAGCTAAACATTAAGAAGGAGCTCACTTTCACAAGAATCAGAAAACTGCTAAAACTCCCAGAAAGCGCACATATTAACCTTGAAGATAACGAAAAATTAATAGGAAACAGAACTTACCAGGCTTTATCATCATTGTTTGATAAAAAAACCTGGTTGGAATTCAGCGAAGATAAAAAGGAACATATCTGGTTCACGATGCATTTCTCCGACGATCCTAATTGGCTGAAAGATTATGCCAATAAGAAATGGGGATTTAAGGAAGAAAATCATAATAAACTCAGAAAACTCTCGCTTGAAAAAGGTTACGCACGGTTCAGCAAGAAAGCAATTCAAAGATTGATCCCCCATCTCGAAAATGGACTTCCAATCGTAAATGCTATAAAGGAAGCGGGGCATAAGGAAGATAAAAATGCTGATTCAAGTGTAGTGGAATTGCTTGGCTTACCTCCTGAACTGAGAAATCCAATTGTCCGGAAAGGATTGTATGAGCTTAGGAAACTTATAAATGCTATCCTTGAAGAGCATGGAAGGCCGGATGTCATTCGGATAGAAATGGCAAGGGAGATGAAAAAACCGAAGAAGCAGAGAATGAAAATGCGCTACGACCAGCTTGACATGGAAAAGGAGCACAATAAGATCAGACAGACTTTGAAAGATGAGCTTGGCATCGTGCATCCGTCTATGGAGGATATTCATAAATACCGGCTCTGGGAAGAATGCGGCAGGATGTGCCCCTATACAGGTAAGAAAATATCTCTGAAAGCTCTCTATGGCGGTGAGTTCGAGATCGAACATATACTTCCTTACAGCAGGAGTTTGAATAACTCTCTCTATAACAAGACACTTTGCTGCAGAAGCGAGAATCTTATTAAAGGAAATCAGACACCTTTTGAGGCTTATTCCGGGGATAAACAGAGATTTGATGAGATCATGCTTAGGGTGAGAAAAACAGGATTGAAGAAGAAGCAGTCGCTATTCCTGATGAAGGACATCCCAGACGATTTTATTGAAAGGCAGTTGAATGATACTGCTTATTTCAGCCGGGAAACCGTAAAGTATCTCCAACCTGTGTCAGAGAAAATACAGGTCGTAAAGGGCGGAACAACAGCTTTACTCCGCCATTACTGGGGTTTGAATACGGTCCTTGGAAAGGGAGAAATAAAGAATCGCGATGATCACAGACACCACGCAGTTGACGCTCTTGTCATAGCCAATACATCACATAAGAACGTAAAAACTCTGAGCCTGTATCATAAGCTCGGGATCAAGCGGGAAACAATGAAAGCTCAGGGGGAACGGTTTGCACATCCATGGGATGGTTTCAGAAATGATGCTATCTCTGCGGTTAATAATATATTCGTATCGCATCACCTTAATAAAAGAGTGCGAGGTCAGCTCCATGAAGATACTTACTATGGTCAGATCCGGGATAACGATGGGGAGGATCAGTTTGTTGTCAGAAAGGACTTGAAGAATCTGACACCGAAACAGGTAGGAAACATAGTTGATCCGGTCGTAAAAGAAACGGTTTTAGAAAGAATTCGCGAATACGGTGAAAATACAGATAGGAAGTTCACTATCCCCAAAGAAGCATTTGTTATTCCGCTATACATGCCTGAAAGCGGTGATAAACGAAAAAGACAGATAAAATCAGTGCGTGTGATCGTTCCCTCGACAGGTTTGATCCAGCTTTATAAGGATAGAAAGACATACGTTGAACCGGGCAG
>JANQEH010000001.1 GCA_028278455.1 bacterium | reverse complement strand
CTGATTTATGTACGGTACCGCGGGAGTCAAGCGTAACAACGAGATTTTCCGGGTAATAATCCGGTGGAACAAGATGGTTCAAGAAAATTTCGAATATCTGACCGTTTATCTTTGTGCCCGCCTGTTTCAGCATATGTTTGATTGTCTCTTTATGCGGATCAGCAGCATTCTTCCTGCGAAACCGTTCCAGCATAGTGACATACAGTTCGCTGATATGCAGAATCTGAGAGGATATCTGCGTATATCGTTTGACAAGAGTTGTTCCGGGATATAGAATTTCTTTCGGCACCGTCTGATACGGGGTGATCTTATTGCCGCCGAGATATTTTACATCCAGCGGTATCTCCATCTTCTCCAACTCTTCAATCAACTCGGGATCATATACTCTCGGTCCGGTACCGTCTATTTTTTGCTCATGCTCGAGTACAATATTTCTGACGAGTTTCGATACGCCCGAAATTGTATCTCCGTCTTTGCGGGTTAACAGAATAGCTCCGTACAACGGGTGTTTATTGTAATACTCCCGTATTAAATCCGGTTCGAGTACCTGGCCGCCCTGCTCCATCAGTTCGGCAAGCTTCTGCTCGTAAACGACCATGCCGAGATCATGTATAAGCGCTGCAATTCCAAGCGCCTTGATTTCGCTTAATGAGATTTTACATTTGCGTGCAATCATCAATGCGAGAACAGCTACTTCTATACTGTGCTCTTTCTGTTTGCTCTTTTTCAGCGGACTTGCAATAAACTCATCAAAAATACTCAGAATGCTCAGGTTTTCGTCCGAAACCAGGATATCGTTCACCAGCGTTACGGTTACCGCCTCCCAGTCTTTCAGAGCATTGTTCAGGCTCTGCAAAAGCGGCCTGCGGTATTTTTTGACCGCCTGCAGGACACCGACAGCACGGTCTTTTCTGATTTTATCAAGCCAGTCATCAACGCAGCTGAAAACCCTGCCGGAGAGCAGCAGCGCCTGTTTGTGAGAAAATGTGGTTAACGCGTTAAGCTTTATCGGTTCCTTGACCAGGACGGGGAGAACGCTGCAGTGTTTTGTTCTGAAAATATTGATTATCTTGTCATCGATTTCAGCGCCTTTTCTGATTATCGGCGCAAGGCGGTCACCAATCGCCTTCGCTTTTAAGAACTCCGGATCTGACATACGGACCAGGCTCAGATCGCCGACAATTTTCTGGAATTCTGTCGGGAAAATATCATAACCAAATTTTTTCCCTTTTGCCTTTGAAATGGGGATCAGTTCCCAATCCCGCATCGATTCATCCATAAACGCTTCCGTCTTTGACAAGGTATGATTATCGTATTACCAGCCGTTTGAACTTTCTTTTCCCGGCTTTCAGTACACTACCATCTTCAATTTCGAGTTCAGCCTGCTCATCGCTGATTTTTTCACCGTTCAGTGAAACTGCCCCCTGACGAATCAACCTGCGGGCCTCGCCCTTTGATCCGGATAGCCCGGACTCATGAAGCAGATCAACGATTCGAACAGGAGCACCCTGCTCAACACCGAATTCTTCCATTTCCGTCGGATCTTCTTTGTCTTTGAAGATCCGGTTGAATTCCTCTTCGGCCGAAGACGCCGCCTGCATATCGTAATACTGTTCTATAATATTACGCGCCAACTGCCGTTTTAGGTTCATCGGATTTATCGACCGGTCCTTGAGTTTTGTATCGATCTCAGCAAGATACACAGTATCAACCCTAGTCCCCAGCAGGTAGTACTTATATATAAGATCGTCCGGAATCGACATAACTTTGCCGTAAATCTCATTAGCCGGTTCATTAATACCGATATAATTATTGAGACTCTTGCTCATTTTTTCGGTTCCGCGGATACCTTCAAGCAGCGGTAGTGTAACGATTACCTGGCTTTCCACTCCGTACCGTTTCTGGATCAGGCGGCCCATCAGCAGGTTGAATTTCTGATCGGTTCCGCCGAGTTCAACGTCAGCTTTGAGCGCAACAGAGTCATAACCTTGAAGAAGCGGATAGAAAAACTCAAGTATCGATATATCGGTCTCACTCTCATACCGTTTCTTGAAATCGTCACGTTCCAGCATGCGTGCGACGGTCTGCCGTGAAGCGAGCGACATGAAGTCGTAGATCGAAAGTGCAGCAAGCCATTCGCTGTTAAACCGGATAACGGTCTTCTCTTTATCCAGGACTTTGTAAATCTGCTCTTTATAGGTCTCGGCATTCTTCTTGACATCGTCCTGCGTCATCATCTTCCGCGTTTCGTTCCGTCCGGACGGATCACCGACGAGGCCGGTAAAATCCCCGATCAGGAACACGACGGTGTGGCCGAGGTCCTGAAAATCCTTCAGTTTCCGTATCGAGACCATATGCCCGATATGTAGGTCGGGAGCAGTAGGATCAAATCCCTCTTTGACAATCAGCGGTTTGTTGTTTTTGATGCTGTTCTCGAGCTTTTTTACCAGTTCATCTTCCGGAATAATCTCTTCCGTACCCCTCCGGATGAGGTCCATTTGTTCATTCACACTCGGAAACATAATGCCGGTACTCCTGTATATCGATTATCTGTATTTCCAGTTTCGCTGCTGGTCGCGTTCCATGTCACGTTTCGCAATCGCTTCACGTTTGTCATAACTCCGTTTACCCGTGGCAAGACCAAGCTCAACTTTCACGCGCCCGTTCCTCAGGTATACGCTCAGCGGTACAAGCGTCATGCCCCGTTCGGTAATCTTACCGCCGAGTTTATTAATCTCGCGCCGGTTCAGCAGCAGCTTGCGCTCGCGTTCCGGTTCATGGTTGAACCTGTTTGCCGGTTTGAAGTGGCTGATATGCACATTCACCAGAAAAATCTCCCCCTGCCTCATCATGGCGTAACTGTCTTTCAGGTTGATTTTCCCCTCGCGGATCGCTTTCACTTCAGTTCCGACAAGCACGATTCCCGCTTCAATCGTCGATTGAATATGGTAATCGCGGCGTGCTTTACGGTTTGTTGCGATTATTTTTTTTTCGTCGCTGTTCTGCATGATAACTGTGTATATACTGAACTCATAATTATATAGACATTTAAGGTACAACAAAAACTATCTATAATCAAGCCTGATGGTAGACTTTTTTTACTTGTTTTCTTGACATTAAGTTTCTTTTTTACTATCTTAATTCCGCTCTTATCAGGAGCGATTCTCAGACATAATGCCGAAGTGGTGAAACTGGTAGACGCGCACGGTTCAGGGCCGTGTGGGCTTACGCCCGTGGGGGTTCGACTCCCCCCTTCGGCACACCCAGTAAAAACAACAACTTAAGCCCTCTTGTCCGAGGGCTTTTTTGTGTTAAATATTAATTCTTTTTCTGAAAGTGTGCCGATTTTGTGCCGAAAATTCTGGAAAACAGTGGAAAATATTGACAAATGCGAGAAAACTTAACAAGATTATTAGTGATAATTGGCAGGATTTTGCCCTATCAATTTTATGCATATTTTTCTTGATAATCAATATTGATAAATGTAATTTGATATTTTAAGCATGTACCGTAGATTAATTTGTTGTTCAATGGAAAAGATATGAACGCTCTATTAAATAAACTATCATCATATAATATATTCAACTATTTACTTCCGGGGATAATCTTCGTAGTGCTCGCTGAGAAACTCACCTCGTTTTCATTCGTTCAAAAGGATATCATTCTTGGTGTTTTTTTGTATTATTTCATTGGTATGATTATCAGTAGGATAGGATCGCTTATTATCGAACCTATTCTAAAGAGTATTAAATTTGTTTCATTTTCCTCATATTCTCAATTCGTTACCGCATCAAAACATGATGAGAAAATTGATATTCTATCAGAGACAAACAATATGTATAGGACATTTTGTTCAGTATTTCTATTTCTTATTACCCTAAAAGTTTATGAACTATTATTAATAAAATTTCATGATCTAAGTAGCTATAACTCTTTAGTGATCATTATAGCGTTATTAATTCTCTTTTTATTTTCTTATAAGAAACAAACTAAATATATTACAAAGCGGATCGCTTCTCAAACCAATAAAGAGGAGTAAGATATGTCTGATTTCTTTGAAGTTGATTTCTTAAATGTTGGGAATGGGAAAAGCGGCGATGCGATACCTATCAGATATAGCATTGACAATAACACCCGCATCCATGTTGTTGACGGTGGTTTCCAGGAGACTGGAGATACATTGGTTGAACATATAAATAAGTATTATAATTCCCCTACTCAGATTGATTCTGTAGTTGTAACACATCCCGATGGAGACCATGCTGGTGGTTTAAGATCACTATTTGACAATTTTGAAATTGAAGAATTATGGATGTTGAGACCTTGGATGTATGCCGATGAGTTAATAGATAGGTTTAGTAGATTTACATCCGTAGATAACTTGAAAAAAAGATTCAAAGAACTATATCCTAATATTACTAAACTCGAAGAGCTTGCCGAGGAAAATAATGTACCAATATATGAGCCCTTTCAGGGAAACCAAATTGGAAATTTTGTCGTATTAGCTCCCTCAAAAAACCGTTATTTAGATTTGCTTGTTGAATCTGAAAAGACACCGGAGGCAACAAAGGCTGAACAAGAATCTCTATTGAAAGCTGCTGGACAGTTAATTGAAAAAGCTATTGAATTTATTCGATCAGCATGGGGTGAGGAAGTTTTTCCAGAAGAAGATACAAGCCCTGAGAATAATATGAGCGTGGTACAGTATGCTAATTTATGTGGGGAAAAAATATTATTGACTGGGGATGCAGGACGGGCCACTTTATCGGAAGCAATCGAGTACGCACCAACAGCAGGTTTAATTCTCCCTGGAATAGATAGAATCCAGGTACCTCATCATGGCTCGCGTCACAATGTCTCAACTGAGTTGCTAAATGAACTACTTGGACCTAAGCTTGATACCTTACAGGAAAATTTTTCATCAATTATTAGTGCGGCAAAAGAGGATAAGAATCATCCGAGAAAAGCTGTTGTCAGAGCTTTCATTCACCGTGGAGGTAAAGTCATCACAACAGAAGGTACTAATATTAGAACAGGTCATAATGCTCCAGAGCGTGAAGGTTGGACTTCTGTAGAGCCTATTCCATACCCCGAAGAGCAAGAAGAGTAGAGACGCCTAACACATGTGCATGCACTCTGACTTTCCCTGCCTTTCATTCCTCACTCCGGATTCAACGAATGATAGCTGCGATACCTTTTATTAGATTATTTTTAACTACAATTTACTTATAATCAGGAATCTCTTTTACCCCCATGTAAACTATCAAAGACTTCAATTGTAAAATACCTTTTTAGTGATAAGCATATTCTAAGAAAAATCCAACCTATTAATCTCCTCCTCCAAATAGCTCGGTGCAAGATGCGCATACATCATTGTAGTATTGATATCTGAATGTCCCAATATCTCTTTCAATGAAAGTATACTTCCTCCTTTCATGACAAAATTTGAAGCGAATGTATGCCTCAAGTCATGGAACTTAATCTTCGGTAACTCAGCCTTTTTCAGAACTGATTCTAATGAATGTTTAAAACTGATTCTCTTTTTATCACTCCCCCTCATATTTCCATATTCATCCGGAAAAACGTATTCGCTTTTTCCAAAGTCGGTTTGACGCAATATTTCTTCCAGATTTTTATTTAAAGGAACGTACCTGACCTTCCGGCTTTTTGTAGGTCCTGAGCCAGAACTCTCTACAACAATTCTCCTGCTGTCATATAAGACATTCTGCCATCTCAGACCTATAATCTCATATAATCTCATACCCGTATAAACAGCAGTTGAACAGATCGGATAGAAATCCTTATTGCAATGCTCAAGAAGCGTTTTCGTCTGTTTTTCATTCAGATACCTGAAAGCAGGTTTCTGGCTTTTCAGTTTCTTTACGCCATATGCGGGATTTGATTCTATATAGTTGTTTGACTCTGCATATGCAAGCACAAGGCGTAATGTGTCCAGAGTTAGATTTATCTGTTTGGCTGATAATGGCTTGCCTGTTGAAACTTTGACATATTGATCTGTTCTTTTTGACTTCTTCCTGACCATGACTTCTTTAGATTTCATGACAGACAGAAATCGCAGAATATCCTTGTGAATTATATTGGAAAGGTTTTTATTGCCGAAATAAGGGAGTATATGGGTATTCAGCCTGTTTATATTGCCTTCATAGTGGCTTTGCGAATGATATACTTTAGAATAGTTTGCAAGCCATTCTGAAGCAGCTTCTTCAAATGTATAATTATAGATTATTTGTTCTTCGGCAGGATTGTTTGTTAATTCAAATTGCCTTTTATTGAGGTATTCCTCGGCTTTCCATTTTACGGATTGACTTGTACTTTCCCTGTATCGTTCACCATTGATATAGAAATCAACATACCAGGTCTTACCTCTTCTAAACATCCTCCCGAATTTAAAGTGCTTTTTCATAGATATGCTTGGTTTCCAGCCAGTCAATTATCTCGTTTAGATCAAAGCGGAGCTTGTTTCTGATTTTATAATGAGGGATATAGCTCCGGTGTGTCCATTTGTAAATTGTATTGACCGGTACCTGTAAAAACTCAGATATTTCCTCAATTGTCTTTAGGTTATTATCATTAGAGGTATCCATATCAGAACTCACTTTTATTTAGTTTGTAATTTACCTGTCACCACAGAATTCTTTGATGTTGATTATGATTTCAGAAAGCAAGAATACCTTAATTCTGTCATCCAACAACGCAATCTCAACTAATTTCTCATTGACGTTTTTCAGCATTGCCTCATTCTTCACAGCAAACCAAATCTGTGAAAATCCGTTCTTCATATTCCTTTCAATATTATGCTGTATATTAGAATCATTGAGAGTAATTTCTAAGGCTACAAATTCATTCCCTTTTGAAATTGAGACATCACAACCTGAATCTTCAATTTTAGCTGAAAGCCCTGACTGTTTTGCGAAATGTGCTGCCATCTGCTGATAAAAGCGGTGTTCCAGACTGCCTTTTGATTTTGGGGGCTGAATGCCAAGATGCGAATATGCTTTCTCACAAAGCATCGTGAGCTTTGAGGGCTTCCCCCTTTTCCCCAGCTTGACAGGAATCTCTTCAATGAAATTATGCCTTAAAAGCCATTTCTTTGCCTTTATAGCACGATTTTTTGAAATAGTGCACTGCCTGTACCGTTCATCAATAAAGGCAAATGGACGGAGTTCTATATCCCTTAAAAGCAGTTCTGCATCAGGTGGTATATTGAATGTGCTCCCTGATGGTTTTTGTACTTTATTTGTATTGTTCTTTTCTACTGTTGGATTATTTTCATTTTTTGGTTCCGATCCGCTGAATTGCTCTTTATCTTCTACCGGAGTAACATGACTGAACAGTTTATCCCAGGCAGGCTGCATAATTGTTTTCACTTCTTCATCTGATGGTGGTGTGTTATCTATCCAGTTCACTTTTATGTGAAGAGGTTCTGTATAGCCAAAATTTGTTTTAAAAATAGCCTCACCTGTCTGAATATGCTGGAGCATAGAAGCCTGATCGTAAGTCAATCCCATGCAATCTGTCATTCCTTTGACCTCGGTTCCGCCAACATGAAAGCAGATTAAGTTAGCTGAATTTGAGAGTACTTCAGTTATTATCTTTGTGACAGGATTCTGGCATAGCACGGCAAGGCCAAGACCGTATGACCTGCATAAGGTGGCAAGTGTAGCAACTGTCGGTGTACGCGCTCTCTGTTCAAGTAATTTCGAGAATACTGCACCCTGTGCTTCTTCAAAGTAAAGCAGCGTATCAAGGTAATTTGTTGGATTATACGTTTTATATAACGACAACTTCATAATAATCAGGGGGACAAGCACTTTTAATGCAAAATCTGAAATACCTCCTACCTCGAATATGACATGCTTGTCAAACATATGATTGAAATAATCTTCTCTGCAGTCAAACACATCTCTTAAAGACATTAAGGTATTTTTAATCCTTACTTCAAGCGTATCAAGGTACTGGTTTCGCCTTCCATATCGCTGTGATTTTTCAGAAAGAATTGACTTCGCAACTTCGGCAAAACAGGGAATTTCTTCACGATTGAATAAGTTTTCCACATGTTCAGCAACAACTCCCTGTGAGGCATCAAGAACGTTATAAGAATCTGAAATGACCTCGATTGATTTTTCCATTACGGTCTTACGCGGGACACCTTTAATCGGTGCAAATGGATTTAAACGGAGTTTTGAGAGAGGGATAACCAAGGTATTTGGGTATTTTTTTATCATCCATCGAAAATCATACATCCTTGTTTTCGGATCGATAAACCATTGCTTGACATCCCCTTTCTTGTAAATTGAATCAGCAAGTACATTTAAAGTGGTAGTTTTTCCAAAACCGACCGCGCCTGAAATCAACGTATGGAGGACCAGCCCTTTTTTAGAAAGTCCAACTTCAATATCCGAATCAACTATTTTGCCAATGACGTAATCACCTCTCACTGCTGCCAGTTCTTCATCAGTTACAGGCTTTCTAAAGGTTCTGTTGAGGAGTGACGGAAGGCCCTGAGAACTGAAGCATTTCTTCTTCAGTTCATTGAATCGTATTCTGTCAAACCGCATACTGAGTTTTTCAATCTCTTCTACAAACTGTTTATCCTCACTCATCCCTGTCTCTTGTGCGAGTACAATGAGGTCTAAAATGTCCTGGATATGGCTGTTCATTTTTTTTATTTCCCCGAATAATTAGGTTTACGTTTCGATGTTATTAAACACCTTTATCTTTAAACCTTATTCTTAAACTTCATTCTAAATTACTTAAAACACTTAACTTACACTCATAAAAACCTTTTAAACCTTAATCAAAAAACCGAAACCTAATAAAAACACTTAGAACCTTATTCATCATCAAAAAACATAAAATACTAACCTCAATAAATCCTAATCTTCCAACCGAAAAAACCTCCCCTGAATACGACGCTTCCTTTCCGGAACACGTCTCTCATCATCCCTCTCAAAGCCCGCCTTCGAGTTCAGAGAAGGCGGGCGGGTTATACCTTTTTTTCCAATGAAAATTCTCTGATTACCCTGATTACTTCTATCTGAAAAATTATCTTCATCGATCATGTCTCCTCTATCTCTCATATCCACATTATTACCAGCTTGTCTTTCAATCCCGAATATATTGCATATCGAAAACACGAACAGTCTTTTGACTAGTGTGAGAGTTTGATAGAACCTTCCCGCAATCCAGCAGAGTGATAATGGTTTCCTGCAAAATGACAAATCCTTAGAATGCCATTGCACAGAATGGTGCAGGCATAATGTTTTATGACAGAGAAAGCATCTTACGATTTCATTATTTCTTATATTTAATTGACAGCCGCAGTCGGTGACAATGACATCACGGATATGTGAATATGCCTGACCTGAATCGTCTAGCCGCGCGGAGTAGATTGTGATAGTTTTACCATCTCGTATCTCATTGAACTTTTCAGCAATTATCTTCGGTTTTCCGTTTACCCAGACAATATTTCGTGTAATATCTGGTTCGCTTTGCTGTGCTCCTTTTTCAACCATCCTGCGCATGGCCTGGTCGAGCTTTTCCTGATTGTTTGGCTGTCGTGTCATTTCCACTCCACGAATAAACTGAGAAGTACGAGATAAATTAAAAGTGAAAAACCTGCTCCGAAAATCCTGTCGGCGACATTGCTTTCTGTGCTATAATAGTCATTAGTTGAAAAGAATTCTGAAAGTCCCAGCGCGTGAATTACCTTGACTCCAATAAACATCCCTGAAAGTAATGGCAGGAGAATCACGATAAACATTGAAACAAAAAATGCATTTGTTTCCTGCACGCCAAGCATCATAATTGCGTAGCCAAGCGTATTGTGAAACGCCTTGTACGAAGCAAAGCTCAGGAATCCGGATATAATGGCTACTGTCACAAATGAAAGCCTGTACATGCCAAGAAAGCCTCCGGAAACGATAAAAATAAATCCAAGCAATATTATGAGAAAGTCCATAACTCCTCCTTAGAACATATGATTATTGAACATACCGAATAACGGATCATATATCATGTATGGATAAAGCCCCATGTAGTTATCAGGATTTTCTTCCAGAAGAGCGTCGTCAAGTATGTCATCAATAAATCCTTCTGAAACGGTATCATGCAGTTCCTCAATGGGAATATCAGGCCCATATAGTTCTCTTGCTTCAACAATTTCAGCAATCTCATCAATAGCAGACTCAATTTCTTCTCGTACAGGATTTGACTCTACCTGTTCAATATGAGGATCCTGAATATGCAATTCAGGTGTCTCAATCGGCGGCAATTCCATCTCCGGTATTGTCGAATATAATTCGGGAAACATGTCATAACTTCCCTGTTCATGCAGCATTCTTGTTTCGTAAATATCCTGATTATCCGCATGCGGAAGCTGCTGCATTTCCTCGTGTGGTTGCTTCGAAATAAACGGATTGAAATTCCTTACCTGCGCGAGAAATTCTTTTGCAGGGCTTTTGAAAATAGAACTGAATGACCCATATCTTGACATGATTTATTTCCTTATGTTAGAATTAAGCTGAAATATCAAAACTCTGACCTTTGCTTTTCTCCGCAGAAACATCTGCGGAAATACTCTCTTTGTTTTTGGTATTGTTATTCTTAGCACTTTTTTTGCTAAGGCGTATTGAAACAGTCTGGCCTGACTGATTAGTCATTAACGGCGCTTCATCTCCCAGGCCCACTATACCCTCTTTTCCGCAAACAGGGCAGTTCCTATTTCTTTCTGATTCATGTTTCCAGGGCATAGTAGAATAATTCAGAGCATCTATGCCTATACCGTCAATCCTTCCGGAATCACCGCTTACATATTGCATCATCAGCCACATTGCATTAGAGGCTGTCTGCATATTGATTGCATAGATTGCTGGCTGAGGTGTTTCGTCATGTTTTAGAACATCTCCTGAAAGATAGTTAAGCTGTTTTGATGCTTTTTTCTCTGCTTCGCTCATCACTTCAAGCTTCAATAATCCCTTATCCAGAAAACCGCCACAATGAAAACAGACATTCCCATGCGGAACAATTTTCACGACCTGGCCGCCTGCAATTGATAATTTACCATCTTTTGCAACCGCTCCACTGCCGAGGTCAAAGTAGGGAATACCATGCGCCAGGCAAAATCTGTTTAAGGCAAGCCTCGGTAATTCTGTATCGATGCAGCCGAACATTATGTCTAACGATTTGCATTTTTCCTGCACTTCAGGATTGAGAAAATTGTCTTTTATTGGGATTACATGAAGCTTTGAATTACTCTGTTTTAATTCTCTTCTTGAGACAATTACTTTAGGACGGCAGTACTGCGCATCTCTCGATGTGCTTCCCAAAAGGCGGTTATTATTGCTTTTTTCAATCTTATCCGGATCAATGGTAATGATTTTATTGACAGGCAATCTGGCTAACAATTCTCCTGTTATGCATCCCGTACCTCCGAAACCCACAATGCCGACATTAAGTGTTGAATAACGCTCCTGCGCAGCAGCACCTAATGCTAACACTGTGCGATGATGTGTTTCAGAATCATAGCGGCATTTTGTGCCTTGAAAGCTGTTTGTGGCAGGTATAATGTTCATGCCATCTACGCCAATAATCTTTATCCTGTCTATCTG
Organism: bacterium; assembly: GCA_028278455.1. GTDB lineage: Bacteria > SM23-31 > SM23-31 > SM23-31 > SM23-31 > JANQEH01. Next base: position 6,482 of record JANQEH010000001.1, on the reverse strand, counting down.
GAGTGTCTTTTTTAATCTCCTGCTCCATATCCTTGCATCTAAAGAAGTGATGTCAGCGCCCACAACAACGCTTGCCAAAAGCATATTCCTGAAGTATTTAGCGATATATGGGCCCAATTCTTGTTCAGAATTATCGTCAAATGCGCTGAATTGAGTCTTGTTTTTGGAGAAGGGATGGGAATGTATGTCAATAAGATGCATGTTCTCATCAACACATTTTCCGAACACCTTTTTCATAAAATCAGGGTGATAGGCTATGAAGGTAGGCGTTCTTTGCAAATAATCTTTTTCACCCGGTATGATATAATCTTTTACTATAAGCCTAAGAAAGTTTTTTGCTGAGCTGATTTTTGCGAAACACATCATACCGCTCTCAAGTATTTTTTCCTTCGCAAAATAGTGCTTCACCCTTTCAAACATGTCGCCAAAAAAAATAATCTCTCGCTTCATTGTTATTCCTTTCATATGTGAATCAAGAAGCTGCATTTTTAAAAAATGAATAGAGCCCTTCTAGAATAGTCATTATATTATGCCCCGAAATCACATCTGCTGACGGTTTCCATGTCTTTAAATGCCAGGAAACTCTCGCATAATCAGGCCATCGGTCATTGAATGGTTCATTTTTATAGATATGTGACGGCGTGTCTCCATCGCGGAGTTTTATGTCCTTGTCAACATAGAAATTATCGGGCACAATGTTAAAAATATCCCCGTGAATGCCCTGCCATTTTATGACAAGCTCTGTATAGTTTTTCTTAAAACCATCGGGAAGCGGAAACCTTTCTATTACAATCCGGGAAAAGTCAGAGTCATAGACTACTTCAGGGAAAAGGCTTGCAGCAATTTTAATGTTTCTTATATGCCACATTTTTAATGCTGTATGTCTCATATCAATGTTCTCCTATGACGGATTACAGGGGCGCCTTAGCAGGCACCCCTATAGACACCGTTCTATAATGCCCCACGTTTATGGAAATACGGCGGCATATTAGTCTGCACGCACTGAACTACCCTTTTGGGATTTTCAGGAAGATATATTCTTCCATTATCCTCTACCTCAGCCTCATGAACAGGTATTTCTGAAACCTGCACTTCTTTGGGCCGAAAGATTCTTGAAACCAATGAATCATTGTTACTCATTTTCTAGTCTCCTTCATTTAGAGATTTGTGTATTAGTTGATTTGGCTGATTTACTGCCGCCCTTTTGGAAGAGCCGATCTACTATGGCCATATAATCGCCATACAGATGTGAGGAAAACTTGCCTCCGCTTATTGTCACCACTATATAGCCTTCAGCTTTGTCTAGTATTAGATCCCAGTTTTTCTTACTCATATAATGTCCTCCTAATCGATATACCCTTTGCCACCACATCTTGAACAGTCACCTGAACGAAATTCTGTTTCACCAAAGTCAGAATTAATAATCTTATGCGATTCTTTGCCATCACCACCACATCTGGAACACCGTTTTGATTCTGCAATCGTTTGCAATACTCCTAAGCCGATTAAGGCTATTACCAAGAGCCAAATCATTTTTACCTCCTATCTTGACTTTGTTTTTTCTGTCTCTTCATAAAGACATCTTCTTCAATTTGAGAGATGTGACAAAAAAAATTGAAAACTCACTGAAAATTCGTATATTTACTGTATAGAATGAGGAAAAACTTCATAGTTGAGAAAAGATGATAGATGAGAAAGCAAAAGTGATTGAAGAGGTACTAATCAGACAGAGGCAATATTTATATTCCGTTACATTTGGTTATCTGACCTCCTTCCGGGAACCTTTTGAAGAAGCGAATGACATTTTTAATGACGTGGCGCTGTATGCCATTGAGCGAAAAGAGCAGTTTTATGATTTGCACCTGAGAGGATTACTTGAGAAGAAGATTGTTTTCCGCCTGAAAGACTTTTCAAAAAAACGCCGTACATCTCAGAGCCGGATTGTGTCTTATGATACAGAAGATGAATTAACTTTCTTGATTTATGATATGCTTGATACTGAATATATACCGGAAAAACATCCGAAGATATTACTTGAAGAAATTGTTGAAATGGAGCAGAATTGCATTGATTTATTAAGCACTACTTATAAGGAATTATACAGGCTGAGGCGATTTAACAAATTCGCATATGCGACACTGGCACGGATTTTTAATAAAAGCGAAGAATCACTGAGGCAAAGGTTTCACCGTGCTTCAGAGATGATTATAGAGTGCATACGGGAGAATATATGTCCGGAATAAATAAGCATCCCGGAGACGGTTGTTATTCGGTTGCAGATTTACAGAGATATATTGAAAATGAAATGAGTGAATCTGAGTCTTCTGTTTTAGAAAAGCATGTTGCTGCATGTGAGCAGTGCAGAAAGATGTTTGTCAAACTCGGTAAACAAGGACTCCTTGCAATAATAACACAGAAAGCACATCAGGTGCACCTTGATGAAGATACGATTATCGAATACCTCGATAATACGCTTTCTGCTGAGAAGAAGGAGCAACTGGAACAGCATATAAAAAGCTGTACAATCTGTCAGCATGCGATCGAAGTTCTAAAGAAGAATAGTGCAGGACAAGAAGAACAGATAGAATTTATACTAGAGCATGTTATCTCCTCTCCAGAATCAACCCTCATTCACGCAGAAAAAATACTAAAAGCTTTAGATCCGCTGGAAGATGCTAAACTGCTTGAAGACAACTGGCATGACTTCCTGGAAAACCATTTTGATTGGGAGCAAGGTTTGTTCCATGAAACTGAACCGGACAAGCATGACAAGCTTTTTGAAAATGCTGCGGCATTTGGACCTACCCCAGAAAGAAAACCTGTTATTATTACCTGTATCAGGCTGTTGGCAGAAATACGCTCATGGAAAATCCAAAGTGACATTACAAACATATCTACTCATATTGATGACCTCAAAAAGCATCTTCAAGACAAAGGCTTTAAGGATACCATAATATCATTGTTTCTTAGTAAATAATCCAGGCACAGTGAAAACCTGTAATATAATTCTGAAAACTTCTTTCTTCCATGAATCCACATCAATTCCTCGAAAACCTTCAAAAGAATCCTGACCTACCTCAGGATGAAATCAAATCCATGCAATTCTGGACTGAAGAATTCAGAAACCAGGGAAAAGAGGCTCTTGGCCTATTGACGGCTGATGAAAAATCTAAAATCCCTGAGATTGATTTTTATGTCCTGCCTATATTGGAAGGTAATGCCTGGTCTTTAAAACTTGCGCAAGGAAGTATAGCTATTATTATAGATAACCTCTTTCCTGTTGCAATAGCTGCGATTGCACGCTTGATTGTTGAGCAGTTCAGAGCTGCCGAGCAAAACCTTCCTTTGGAAGAAACTTATAAAACCGAACGATTAATCTGGACAATCAGCAAATATTTTGTGACGCGCAATACAAAATACCTGGAGTTATACAACGAGATATACAATACGCTGCCTCCGGAAGACGAGTATAAGCAGGACTGGTTTCTGAGCATAATCCGCATACAACTTCAGTTTATCGCCCTGCATGAATTGCAGCATGTACTCTGCGGGCATATGGAGAAGACAACTAAAGCCGCCTTCAATGCGCAAGGTCTGGATGATACTCTGATAGAAAAATATGAAAGGAAAAGAGAACAGGAGTTTGAAGCTGACACATGCGCAGTTATAACCATTGCACGGGATAAGAACCTGATTGAATCGGGAGCATATGCGTTATGTGAAGTTTTCCCTTTCTTTCTTCATATTACAGAGGAACTCAATCCTGCTGCCATAGAAGAGACTACCCATCCAAAAGCAATAAAGAGGCTCTCTGCAATACGGGAGACATTTGATGAAACCACAAACAATAAGGCTCCAAAGGGATTGAGAAGAATTCTTGACAACCTTTTTTCTTTGAACCTGGAAAAATACTCTGATGAGAATATCTCACAGACTACTTGGATTGAACCTGACAGATGGGCCGAACTTACAAGGCAGTATATTGATTCAGTAGTACAGGGCAAAGCCCTTGCAAATGTCGGCATCTGCGGTAAAATAAGCAAAGCAACTGCTGAAGAAATTGTATCACAAGCGTGCTCCTTCAGCCAGAACGAGCACCTGTTCAATGTCGGAACACTTAATGACGTAAATCCGGAGACTGCCTCAAAGACAGAGACACAGGATTTTATAGATTTTATTATTGCAGTCGCCATAATCTGTTCACGTTTTATTTTTATCAGAAATGAAGCTCTGCAAAAAAATACATGGAATACCGGTTATTTTCTGGACGGTATTACCAAGACAATGAAAATGAACGAAATTAAAAACATAGAAGTGACTGAAATCTGCGATTTCTATTCAGATGTTCTGACAGACGGAAAACTCTGTGCAATTATAGCACAATCGAAAAATCGTGACTGTGAATATAAAGTGGAAATAATCGCAGGCAGCGCAACATATGCTGTATGGGTAAAATAAGGCCGAAGATTTTTTCCTATGTCTTTCCTCATCTCTGATAAACTCTCGGCCTCTTATCAATTTTTGTTATTATTAGTTTATTTGGATTATGCCTGACAATATACAGAATCCTGTGATTGCCTACCCTTGCCCTGAACACTTTTTCTCCAAGATAATCCTCAACTTTTTCAATCTCACTAGGAAATGGATTGGTTTCAAGCTTATCAATCTTATCCTTAATTCTCTTTTTCATTACATCATCTAGCTTCCTAATATATTTTTCAGACCTCAATGAGAATTCCGCAGGGAAAAAAGCCATTGTATCTAGAAAACCAGCTTCTTACTGAAAAGCTTTCCCTGCTTTTCTTCTTTTAATGCCAGATGAATCGCTTCCTTATCATCTTCAGATAGTCTGGAACCATCTATTTTCTTCTTAATCAGGCCGATTTCCGTGTTCATGCTATCCATTCTCTTTTTCATGCTGGAAAGGCTGTCGAGAACTTTTTTCTGAAAAATTGTTTCGCTCATAATGAATAAAAGTCGCTCCTTCTTTATAAATGTTTTGATGGAATACTTAGCTGTAATGTAGTTTTGTCCTTGCTTTTACGTTTCTTTCTCCTTAATTCCCTGCAATAAACTTTCTCGACGGTTTTTCCTCCTTTTACTGTCACTGGCTTAAGCTCGCAGATAAAGAGGCGTTTTCCAAACCTGATTATCGCTGTCTTTTTCATGTATCCGGCTGGAAAGAACAAGTGTTATTTAAATTAAAATGTTTAATTATTTAAGTTTTATAGTATTTAACGATTTCTGAAAATCATTAAGCTCTCTTTTAAGGAGCTTTGCAACAAAATCCTTAATCTTTATTCCCCTGAACACGCAGTACGTCCTTGTCAGGGCAACTACTTCTTCGTATGTTGAGATTGTTGATAATTTTTTCATTCTGTATTCACTAACAAGTAAGTATAAACAAGCTATTTATATATATTTTCCTTATAGATTATATAAATTATAAAAAAGTTTTTTTAAGATATATCAGATTGGTTGTGTTCCAAAGAAGCCGTCCCAAATATCATTAAACGTACCTCGATACTGTAATGCTTCTTTCTTCTTGCTTTTCCCCTTCCCTTTACTTAATTTCAAAATGCCACCCAAAGTTTTAGAGAATCATCGTTTTTCTGTTTATAAGGGATAACCTATAGGCAAGAAAAGGTTATCCCCTGTTGTCAAAACGGTGGTTCTAACTTTGGGTGGCACCTGAGTTGGTTATCCCGGAAAGGCAGCAGGGGTTTTTATTTGCGTTCCTTCCCTCCTGCCCCGTTGAGATTATAACTACCCAATAATGACGAATTAACCGAAACATTTATATAGTAGTTTACCCATATACCCATAATATGACCATAGAGGACAGTGTGAACAACCAATTTGGAAAATTCAGGCAGTTTATAACTGTATCTGCCATGACTAGTTTTCTCTATGCTATGTCAAGCGTTCTACCAGGCATGGCAAGTCCTGCGGAAGCTGCTGCTAAGATTAAATCAGGTAAAGAGACAAATACAGAACAGTACGAATTAAACAGTCAGGGAGTATCTATCAGTGGAAAGGTCTCAGATAAGATTCTGGAAAATGGCATAGACGGCAGCATGATTATCATGCAGGGGCCTGATACGCTTGATGTTGCAGCTATAGGTTCAAAGGGGAACTACCTTACTGACCAACTATTTTTGACAACCGGGATTTCTGATAACAAACCAACTTCCTTACCCGACGGGTATAAGCTTCATGATAATTTTCCCAATCCGTTTAATCCTGAGACAACTATAAGGTATGAGAATCCTGTTCCTTCTGAGGTGACTATTATTGTTTATAATGCTCTCGGGCAGCAGGTTGATGTTCCTGTGGATAACAAGTACATGCCTGCAGGCACGCATGATGCGCATTTTGATGCTTCGGGCCTTGCGAGCAATGTTTATTTTTACCGCATCTTTTTTAAGAATTCAAAGGGCGTTTTTTCAAAGACAAAAAAGATGGCAGTGATAAAAGACTCT
>JANQEH010000283.1 GCA_028278455.1 bacterium | reverse complement strand
AAACGGACCGCACCTGCACTACCACAGGTCCGGAGACAACATTTATCGGCTCAACCCGGACATCATGGCAGACATAACCCGACTGGTCTATATCGCCTCATTCCGCTGGGCAGACCGGTAAATTCTTATAAAAAGAATCAACTCAATTTAAAAGTGGGAAGCAAATCATGAGAAAACTTTGTCTGTTACAAAATTATATCCTGATTTGTTCAATTTTGCTGGTAATTGTCAGTTGTAGCGGTAAAGAAGAAAATATAAACTATTTTGATCAAGTTCCGCCGGGTGAAATTCCACAAGTGTTCGCGCCAGGAATAATATCATCCGACTTATACCAGGAAAATGGATGCACGTTCTCACCGGATGGGAAAGAATTCTATTTCAGTCGTTCAGTTGATAAAAACATTAATATTTATGCTTCATTTTTCAATAAAGGTAAATGGACAAAACCGCAGTTGAAGTTTTCTTCACCAGGCAATGATTTTGAGCCATACGTTTCACCGGATAATACCAGATTATATTACACCAGATCAAATCATTCAGACAGTACCTTTAATTCCGGCATCTGGTATGTTGAAAGAAACGGTAAAGACTGGACGGAGCCTGTATTCTTTCGCAAAGGAATGTATGTCAGCTCAACTTCAGAGGGTGTTTTATATTACTCAGGTATGCTCCCGAACGGCTGGATAAGCGGTGATATTGAAAAAACTGAATTTAAGGAAGGAGGCTATTCTGAAGCGATTGAAATAAAAGGTGATATTAATTCAACCGCATATGAGCTTCATCCCTGCATTTCCCCTGACGGTACAACATTGATATTTGTGTCGCGAAGGACTCAGGACAGAGGATCAAACGACAATTTCAACGATTTATATATCAGTTTCAAAGACAGCAACGGTGTCTGGGGAAAGTCATTCTATTTAGGCGGTCTCTTAGGTAAGTCATTTAAGATGAGTCCATATTTTTCACCAGACGGGAAATATCTTTTTTACACTAGTAATAATGATATATACTGGGTTAGTACAGAAATAATAGATAAAATTAAACAAATAATTTAATTATAATTTATTTAAAAAATATATACAATCACTGCTCAGAAAAGATAAGAAAGCAAGACAGCAGTCACCATTTTCCCTGAATAAAACAACTGTACTGATAGTAATAAATCCAACAACAATCGGATCGCATTTAAACTACAATTGGATCCGGAACCAGCATCTTTTGGTTCGATCAGGAGATCAGGATAGGCTTGGTGCTCCAGGTCTCCTTCGCAATATTCATATAAATGAACCAGTGATCTTCGACTATTTTATTTGCCGATGAATAGCTGATATTAGAAAGTGCTTTAATCTTAATTCCAAAGCTGTTTATTGAGAAAAAGAGTTGATCTCGTTCCAGGGCTCTGACCTGGAACGCCGATTAATTCAGGTATATTAAAAAGCTGCAAAAATCAAATGAATGACAAACTTCGAAAAGAACTCATGAAAATGGCAGAGGAGGATCAGAATCTCCTCAATAAACTTATCCAGAACGGCGAGCTGAAGGAAAAAGAATACCACCCCGCAATGAAAGCTGTTCATGAGAAAAACAATACCCGGATCAAAGAGATAATCGATGAACACGGCTGGCCCGGATTCAACCTGGTAGGTAAAGACGGCTCTGAAGCCGCATGGCTGATCGTACAGCACGCAGTTCTCGAAGAAGATTTTATGATCGATTGCCTGGATTTATTAAAAGAAGCAGTTGAAAAAAATGATGCGGAAGGCTGGTGCTATGCATACCTGCAGGACCGCGTACTGACGATGCAGAACAAACTGCAGATTTACGGTACTCAGCACGAAATCGATGAAAACGGCATTGCTTGTTCCCTGCCGTCAGAAAATCCTGGTCAGGTTGACAAACTCCGTGAAGAAATCGGCATCGAACCGCTGCACAAAGCGACAGAAAGAATCCAGGAACGGCACGATTTGAATAAAAGCAATAATAAATGATTCAAACAGTATTCTCCCTCTGAAAAGCACACAGTTGTAATTCACTATTCATGATAAATTGGTTATCTGGAATCAACCATGATCTGTATCATTATATTCCGGATATTTACCTCCGGGAATTAATATTTGATTTCGAAAAAATAATTTATTATTATATAATCAGTGAGTAGCGCTCGGTTCACTTATCCAATGAGCAATCTGTACTAAGTGAATAAGGCTTCAATATAGTGAAAGCTTTTATCATAGGAAACAGCGGCGCCGGTAAAACCGAATTTGCCAGGAAGCTGTCTCTCACGTACGGAATACAACACTACAATCTTGATAAGATATATTGGCATAATCATAACTATAATATATCGAGATCATCCGCATTAATAAATTCGATTCTAGGTAAAATAACCAATAAAAGTAACTGGATAATTGAGGGCAATTACAGCAATATTATTGAACCTCATATTGATAAGGCACAAATCCTGGTATGGCTGTATCCTCCCAATGATATTTGTGTGGAAAACATAAAAAAAAGAGAACCGGATGTTTCGCAAGCATACCTGAATCGGGTAAAGAGCTATGACATGAGAAACTACGGCTCGTGCTATAAAACACACTCATCACTCTGGAAAAGGTTTTCGAAAAAGAAAATTAAGCTCACCGATTATAATATTATTCGAAATAAATCTAACATTGAGTAGATACCTATGTCTTCTGCGAAATTGTCAATAAGAATAGTCCTGATATTTCTGAAGCACGTTCTGCGCTATCAGGAGTTTACATTTTCAATCATAAGATCACTGAAATATTATAACAAAAAAATACGGATTTCTGTGGCAACATTACTAAAACTTGAAAAGGACGGGATGTACTTATTAATAAATAATATACATCGACCGGAGTATTACGGACCAATTGGCGGTGTATTCAAACATTTAAGTAACATTCCTGCAGATCTTAGAGAAATTGATTGGGAGTCAGATTATACGACAAGACAAGAAAAACGAAAAGATATGGAAAATGATTTGCGAGGTTATATATACGGGAAACATTTTGCTTCATTCTTAGACTGGTTTGTTAAACGGGAAGGAAGAGAAAGCGAACAGTGCATCTTTAGAGAAATACGGGAGGAATTCAGAGAAGGTAATATAGGAAAGCTTATAAGAGATAAATTCACAAAACTGGAAATCGCCCTCTGCAAAAAAGTAATAGAAGGTCCTTTTCCAGTTCAAAGCAGAGATTATCATGCTCAATTTAGATATTTCGAGATATATGAAATAACCGATAAGAGCGAACCGACAACAAAAGTACTGAATGAGATGTTTGAGCGGGCAGGCAGAGGTGATAATAAACTTATTTTAGCATCAAAACAGGAAATAATACAGGGAAGATTAGAATGTGGCGATAAGTTAGTTGCTCCCCATACAAATTACTTTTTTGACAGAAAGTGGCATGGAAACGAACCAATAAAATACTAAGTGGCAGCTTCACATACTATTTCCTGGAATTATACATATTTATTCTCTATCAAATATAACCTGAATAAAAAAGCCCCCTGAATCAGGAGGCTTTTTTTGTATTATTTCTAATAATCCACCTACTTCTTACCTGCAACAAGCGCCATTTCGTCCGAATCGGCTGCGAATTCAGTACCGGCAACATCGCTGTACAGTTCGCTAACGGTCAGTCCGTGCTCATCGAATAACTCCCGAAGGGAGTCAACTGCGAAATACTGAAGCCAGTTGTAGATGGTGAATGAATCCGACTCAGTCACCACCGTGTATTTATCGAGTGTAACGTTATCTGATTCATATTTAAACGTATTCAGAAAAACGAAATTTTCCTCGGCGGTCCAGAAGTAGTCCATCCAGTTGCGCTCGTACGACTGTGCCTCCTCCCGCTTTTCAAACGCGTTATGCGAGTAAAAATCGAGAATCAGCTTTCCATCGTCCTTCAGAAGTTTATTGAACTTTTTCAGCATAATACTCCGCTGTTCAGGACTGAGTACGCAGAAATCGCACATGATCATGGTGATCAGGTCGAATTTTTTATTTGTATCGAAATCCAGGTAGTTTGAATGAAAATAACTGATATTCAGGTCATTCTCATTGGCACGGTTTTCAGCATAAGCAAGCGAATTTTGCGAAAAATCGACGCCGGTAACGTCCGCTCCGGACTTAGCAAAAAGGTATGTATAGAGTCCCGGACCGCAGCCGAAGTCGATCACCGATTTGCCTGGGCCAAGGTCGCAGTAATCAGTAATCCACTGCGATGAACGGTTGATAAAATCGTGATTCCGTGATGACAGGTCGATGTGCTCGTTCAGGTGATATTCGAGCATTTTCTGTGCGGTATGCTCGTTGGTCCAGAGTTCTTCAGCGGTATAGAATTCAAAAGGTTTCGGACGTGAACAAATAGTATTCATCTCTGCAAACATGATATACTCCAAAATTAGATATAATTCTTCGATTAAAATTGGGATTAAAACTAAGGTGCGTTACACAAAGTAACAGCCGGGGTATGTTTACAAAGAAGTCATCACGCACAATATACGCAATATTTTTTCGATTTGTTACATATTTCTTCGAATTTCTGTTGTCCGGCACATATAGCTTCCAGACTAAACAATATTGAAATTCAATCGGATTTTCCTTGTGATAAATAGTTTAATTTATATCATTATTGTATGATTGAATCCGTCACAATAATTTACCGATCCACCTCCCATTCATCACTGGTAACCTACATCAATCGCTTCGCCGGACTGTAGTTTTCACAGATACGTT
>JANQEH010000279.1 GCA_028278455.1 bacterium | reverse complement strand
AACAGATCAATTTTGGCCGCCATTATAATTTTCACATATTTAATTTCCTTTGCTGACAATTCAAAAGCCCAGACTGTCGAATTCGAAGCAGGTGTTACTTTCAAACCCGATTCGGTTTTTGATATTATCATAGAAAAAAGACACTCTGCTGTATGTGTAACAGATTGGAATGAAGATGGCAATTACGATATCCTGACCGGTTGTTTTTACTACGGGTATGTATTCCTGTTAACTAATATAGGTACAAATATTGATCCCGTGTTCTCTCCGGCAGAAGCTTTAACAGCAGATGGAGATTCAATTAGAGTAGGCGCTTACTGATGTATGGGCTCTTTTCCGCAGATAGCGGACTGGAATGAGGATGGAAAGAAAGATCTGATTGTGGCCGATACTTTTGGTAAACTGAATTTGTTTTTGAACGTTGGCGAGAATGATGCTCCAGTTCTTCAAAACAGCGGTAGAATTGGAGTAGATGGCGGAGATCTTAATATCGGAGCGCAGTTATGTGTCGAATTAGTAGACTGGAATAATGACGGAAAAAAAGATATTCTTGCAGGTTCAAACAGGCAATTAGTCTATTTATATACGAATATTGGGACTAACGAAAGTCCGGTTTATTCGAAAACTCATCGTCAACAGCTCTGGTGTGGATCATCGCAGATTTCTCATATGTTTACGAGTCCCCAGGTTCATGACATGAACAATGATGGTAAGAAGGATCTGGTTGTGGGTAGCAGCGATTATGGTTTATATTATTATATGAATGTGGGTACTGATGCTGAACCTGTATTTGAAAATGAAGAAAAGTTGAAAGCGGACGATGAATATATACTTGTTAGCAGATATCCAAGATTCGATATCTATGACTGGAATGAAGACGGTTATCCTGATATTATTATGGGTGAGAAAAACGGCAGCATCACCTTATTTCTGAATAAAGGCGATACAAGTCCGGTTGAAGAACCGCCAACTCCGGATATTTTTGTTCTTCATCAGAATTACCCGAATCCGTTTAATCCGGTTACTACGATAAAAATCAATCTGAGGAAAGCTGGACAGGTGTCATTGAAGATTTATAATTCAAAGGGTCAGCAAGTAAGGACTCTGGTATCCGGATATTTGCAGATTGGAGAGACTAAGTTTAAGTGGTATGGAAATGATGAATCAGGAAATAAAGTTGCTTCAGGAGTATATTTTTATAGATTTGAGACTGATAAATTCAGTAAAACCAAAAAAATGATCCTGATTCGATAAGAAATTTGATGTTTTGAGGAGTTAGTATAATCAAAAGACTAAAGGTATTACTGATCTTAATATCCGGATTTATTGATTTGGGTGTTTCCTATTCCCAGATTCCTGAATTCGATGCAGGTTTCACCTTATCCGCAGGAGACAGTCTGATCAATCCCGGGTGTCTGCTGTATGGACTGAATAATAATAATTCCGCTCCCTGTGTTGTAGACTGGGATGATGACGGCAGAAAAGACCTTCTTGTCGGAAGCCTTTATTACGGCCATGTTTATCTTTATATGAACACCGGCACAAATGAGGATCCCACTTTCGATACCGAGATACACCTGAAAGATTCGGAGGATAATTTTGTTTCCGTAGGATATGGTTGATGTGGGGGAGCTTATCCGCAGATAGTGGATTGGAATGAAGATGGATTGAAAGATCTGTTGGTGGGCGGGGGAAAGGGCAAGCTTACCCTTTATCTCAATATTGGAGCAAAAGGGAGTCCTGTTCTCGAGAACAGAGGGTATTTAAATGCCGGTTCAGGACCAGTTAATGTTCAGGAAGGTGCGGCGCCTGTATTTACCGACTGGAATAATGACGGAAGGAAAGACTTACTCGTTGGAAATTTCGACGGGTATTTATACTATTATCAGAATGTTGGAACCAATGATGCGCCGATATACAGATCACCTAATATGATTGAAATCAGCGGTGAGCCATTATTGGTCTGGAGATGCAGTCCTGAAGTCTATGACCTTAACAGAGACGGGAAAAAAGACCTTATTATAGGTGAGCGCAATGGAAGAGTACTGTTCCTTGAAAATAAGAATACCGATGATTCACCGCGTTTTACAGAATATGTTGAACTACAGGCGAACGGATCGGTTCTCGATCCGGGTAGTGCAGTAAAAATCGATATCGCCGACTGGAATGAAGATGGACTGGACGATATCATTCTGGGAGAGATTTATGGAAATATTATAGTATACCTTAACAGGGGTATTCCGACAGGTTTCGATGATAAACCTTTACCGAGACCGGAAAGTTTTAGACTGGAACAGAATTACCCGAATCCGTTCAATCCTGTTACGACTATTAGATTTTCTCTGCAGAAACCTGCAAATGTATCCTTGATAATATATAATTCGGTTGGTCAAAGGGTGAAGACTCTTGTTACCGGATTTCTACCGAAAGGAGAATTCCTCAGAAGATGGGATGGAAAAAACGATTCCGGCAGTAATGTATCAAGCGGAGTATATTTTTACTGTCTGGAAGCAGGGAAAGTCAGCAGAACAATGAAAATGATACTTATAAGGTAGCTGTTTATTAATTTTAACTGAAAATTTACGGAATAATTAATACCTGGTTATGTATATTAGTATATATGATATTTTATGAGTTATGTGGATCTTTTTTAGAGTAAAATAATGAATTCCGTAAATCCTAAAATAGCATTACTGGTCAGTTTGTTATTTCTATTCACGGTTTACCCATCAGTACCCTCTTACGCCCAGACTCCTGAGTTCGAACCAAAAAGCTATATATATGCCGGTGGACAAGTAATAGATCCCGGTAGTATGTCAGGATTTGATAACTATTTTTCAGTGCCATGTGTAGTAGATTGGAACAATGACGGAAAAAAAGATCTCTTAGTAGGTTCATTCTACTACGGGAATATATATCTATACCTGAATTCAGGTGACAATAATTCACCTGTTTTTGATACTGAAGTCAAACTGACTGATTCGAATGGTTATGATATTGCTGTGGCCTATGGCTGATGTGTCGGTGCTTATCCGCAGATAGCGGATTGGAATGAAGACGGAGCTATGGATCTGCTGGTTGGAGACACACTAGGAAAGATCACATTATATCTAAATTCAGGGACAAACAATGAACCAATCCTGACCAGTTCAGGATTCATACAGGCAGGTTCCGGTGATCTTGATGTCGGCGACAGGGCAGCGCCAGTTGTTGTTGACTGGAATAATGACGGTAAGAAAGATCTTATAGTAGGAAGTGATACTGGATATTTATACATTTACTTAAACTCAGGCGAAAATAATTCTCCAATTTTTAGTACTTCAAGTCTGATCCAGGTCAATAATAATCCAGTAAACCTATACAGAAGCAGTCCCGATGTTTGTGACCTGGATAAGGACGGAAAGAAAGATTTAATTATAGGTGAGTACAACGGTATGACCTATTTCCTTAAGAATACAGGAACAGATAGTGCTCCCCAGTTCTCGACAATGGTTGAACTGCAGGCAGATGGATCAGATATTCGTGAAAATAACTCGAAAGTTGATATCGCAGATTGGAATGGAGATGGACACGACGATCTGGTAATTGGCGATTATTACGGTTATATTTCGGTTTACCTGAATTCCGGAAATATAACAACGGTTGATGATCCGGTGATCCCGGGTGATTTTGAGCTTCATCAGAATTATCCTAATCCCTTTAACCCGGTTACTACAATAAAAATCAATTTGAAGGAAGCTGAACAGGGATCACTTGGGATCTACAACGCCAAAGGGCAGCATATTACGACTCTGGTTTCGGGATTTATAAAGTTGGGAGAGTCAAGGTACATTTGGGATGGGATTGATGATTCGGGAGTTAAAGTTGCGTCAGGAGTTTATTTTTATAGATTTGAGCCTAAGAAATTCAGCAGAACAATGAAAATGATACTGATAAGATGATTTTTTTTCGTAATCTATTCATATATTATGAAAAGATTTAGGGGTTTTTATAGAATTATGTGTATTAGATAGTTATGGTAAGTCAAAACATAGTCCAAACGAGGAAATACATGGATTTAATTATATCAGAGAAGTTGCGTTATTCATTGACGTGTATATGTATAAAAGCAATTCTGTTGTTATACAGCGGAAACTCGATTTCCCAGACAGTAACTTTCGAAGAGGGATTCCTTGTTAAACCGGAATCAAATTTTAATATTTTAACCGAGAAAAAGCATACTGCTCCATTCGTCACAGACTGGGATGAAGATGGGAAAAAAGATTTACTGGTTGGATGTTTTTATAACGCTGATATTAGTCTGTACAGAAATATCGGAACAAATGAGAACCCTGTATTTGACGAACCGGAATTGTTAAAGGCTGACGGAGAAATCATTCAATTAGGATTTGGCTGATGCATGGGATCATTTCCGCAGATAGCGGACTGGAATGAAGATGGAAAGAAAGATTTGCTTGTAGGCGATACCAACGGGAAATTAACATTATTTATTAATGTGGGTGAAAATGATGCGCCTGTTCTGGAAGACCGTGGTGTTATTAAGGAAGATTCTGATGATCTGGCAATCGGAGCCCGGTTATGTGTTGAGATAGTCGATTGGAATAATGACGGGAAAAAAGATTTAATAGCCGGAACGGATAGAGGAAAGGTATATTTCATTAAAAATATCGGCACAAATGAAGAGCCTGTTTTCAGTAGTACTGATAGATATTCTTTAATGGTTGGAACTTCATTTATTTATCATTTGTATACGAGCCCACAGGTTTACGATATGAATAATGACGGTAAGAAGGATCTGATCGTAGGGACATTAGGCGGTTATAGACATGGTTTATATCTGTATAAAAATGTAGGGACAGATTCCGAACCGGTATTCGAAACAGCAGAGAAACTACTTTCGGATGAAAACGATTTTGAGAGTAAAATGTTTTTGAGATTTGATATCTGCGATTGGAACGAAGATGGATATCCCGATATAGTGATGGGCGAATCAGAAGGGTATATAACAGTATACCTTAATAAAGGTCCTTCAACACCGGTAGAAGATCCTACACTACCTGGAAGTTTCTCCTTATTGCAGAATTATCCGAATCCCTTCAATCCTGTTACGACAATTAAATTCCGAACTGTACACCCGGCAAATGTAAATCTAACTATTTATAATTCAAAAGGGCAGTATGTGAAAAAACTGGTATCCACTTATTTACCCGGAGGTGAGTACAGATTCAAATGGGATGGGAGGAATGAAACAGGAAAAAATGTAGCCTCGGGAGTGTATTTTTACAGGCTTGATGCAGGGGAAATTAAAATGACAAGAAAAATGATACTGATAAGATAGAAATCACCATTATTCTAATTTGCAGGAGCGGAAGTAAAAACTTGAAGAGAATTATTTCGTCTTTATATTATTTTTTTACTGTTTTAACAATAGTAATTTATGTTAATAGTGTTCAGGTTTATGCCCAGGAAAAAGATTTTAAGCCGGGAATAATTATTCAGGCTGATAATGTCGACATAGGCAGGGATAAGCAGTACACTGTTCCTTGCATAGTAGACTGGGACGAGGATGGGAAAAAGGATCTTCTGGTTGGGTGTTTTTATAACGGTTATATATACTATTACAGGAATATTGGAGAAAATGATGAACCGGTATTCAATTCAGGAGATTTATTACAGGAAGACGGCAGTGTACTAACTGTAGCATACGGCTGATGTCTTGGCGCTTATCCACAGATCGTGGATTGGAATAATGATGGAAAAAAAGACCTGGTGGTAGGAGATTCGGATGGGCAGTTAATGGTATTTATGAATATAGGTGAAAACGATAATCCGGTATTGGATAATCGGATTTTCATAAAAGTTGATAGTTTACCTTTCTATATAGGTAAACGATTATGTTTCGATATATCGGATTGGAATAATGACGGATTAATTGATATTATCGCGGGTAGTGATAAAGGAAATGTATATCTTTTTCTGAACAGCGGAACAGAAGATGAACCAGTATTCAAAGCAGAAGACAGTTCAATGATTGAGGCTAAAGATGAGACAATAGATTTAGGTTATTATTCGAGCCCGGTGGTCTTTGACTTTAATTCAGATGGAAAGAAAGATTTAATCTGCAGCGGTGGTTATTCAGGTCTTTTTTTATATCTGAATGAAGGTACTGATTCTAAACCAGTATTTAGCGATTATTCAAGATTTTATACCGATGATGGAATTATCAGACCTGGAAATTTCTCCAGAATAGACTTATGTGACTGGAATGAGGATGGATTCCCGGATTTAGTTATAGGTGAGACAACAGGAAATGTTTATGTATATTTGAACAAAGGTAATACCACCTCTGTAGATGACACGAAAAATCCTATATATTTCAATCTGGCACAGAATTTTCCTAATCCATTTAATCCTGTTACGACTATTAGATTTACTTTACAGAAACCCGTATACACAAAATTAAAAATATACAACTCTTTAGGGCAGAAGATCAGAATCCTGGTTTCAGATATGATCCCTGCCGGTGAATATGATTTTAAATGGGATGGAAAAAACGATTACGGACAAAGTGTTGCATCAGGTGTTTATTTTTACAGGCTGGAAGCAGGGAAATTAAGCAAGACAAGGAAAATGATATTGATTAGATAGAATACTCTAAAGAATGCGTATAAGGAATGCATGAGTTATGTTCTTAAAGAATGAAAAATCCCAGTACAGAAGACATTCTGATCAAGAAAATGCTGATGAGATTTTTAGATATTTTAATAGATGGAACTTTTCGAATAAGCTTTATCTATTTTTACTGCTATCAATATTAGTTACAGAAAGCAGCTATTCTCAGGTTCCGGTATTCGAGAAGGGTATAAAACTTGAAGCCGGAGGTTATTCCCTCAATCCGGGTTTTCTATTGTCAGGAGAATTGAACAGACATTCTGTTCCCTGTGAAGTTGACTGGAATGAAGACGGAAAGAAAGATCTGTTAGTTGGTGCTTATAATACTGGAAGCATTTATTTGTATTTGAATACAGGTGACGATAACGATGCGGTATTCGACTCTGAAATTATACTGAAAGATTCAAAAGGTAGTGACATTATAGTCGATTATGGATGATGCATGGGTGCATATCCGCAGATAGCGGATTGGAATGAAGATGGAAAAAAAGATCTTCTCGTAGGTGATACCAACGGAAAGATTTCATTGTTTATAAATACTGGGACAAATAGCAATCCGGTCTTAGCTGATTCCGGTTATATTAAGGTGGATTCGGTTAACATCGATGTAGGATTGAGGGCGGCGCCAATCGTGTATGACTGGAATAATGACGGAAAGAAGGATTTGATCGTAGGATCTGAATCAGGTAATATCAAATTATTTCTAAACACTGGTGAAAATAATGCTCCGGTATTTTCCGGTTCAAGTAACTTAATGCTTGGTAATGAACCGTTGTGGTTATGGCGTTGCAGTCCGGAATTGTCAGATTTTGACAAAGATGGAAAAGTTGATTTAATTGTTGGAGAAGGGTACGGAAAAGTACATTTTTTTAAAAATACCGGTACTATTGGAAATCCTAAGTTTGAGAAAGATGTATTGCTGTACGCAGAGGAGCGGCATATTACCGTGAGATCTTGTTCAAGAGTAGACATAACAGATTGGAATGAAGACGGTCATGATGACCTGATTATTGGTGGGCCGAACGGTTATGTCCATTTGTTCTTAAATAGCGGTAATGTTACAGATATCAACGATGAACCTACAGTTATTCCCGGTGATTTCATCCTTTACCAGAATTACCCCAATCCGTTCAATCCGGTAACGACAATAAAATTTAATATTGCCAGACCGGTGGAGGTAAAACTGGAGATATATAATGCTGTAGGACAGTTGATAAGAAAGACAGACTATGGATATTTACCTTCCGGTACGTATAAATACAAGTGGGACGGGAAGACTGAAATGGGAAAAAAGGTTGCATCCGGAACTTATATCTACCGGATGACAGCAGGGAGTTTTACAAAGGTAAGGAGAATGCTCTTTATCAAATAGACGAAGACACTTATACAATCGATAAAAAGAGTAGCAGTGCCATTGGGATCAAAACCGGACTTGGTTTTAGCCTGTGCTTCAACTCAAAAAAGGATATACATGACATTGCTGATTTGTTTGCCGAAATCAATTATATTATGGGCTATGAGAAATCTGATAAGACTTCATATATCCCCATAGTGATTTGACTCAGGATAATTAAGTAATTTAAAGTAATAATAAAGTTTTAAAGGAGGAATAATGAAATTTCTAAGGATTGTTAATATTATTTGTTTGATCATTTTTGTCTCTGTGTCTGTTAATGGTCAGACAAGAAAGAATGTAATCAGTTTCAATGCCGGAGCTCCGGTTCCCATAGCTCAGGGAGAATTATTAAATAAATGGGATCCATACTTTGATTTTGGTTCAGGATTTGAACATAGAATTAACAAAAATATATCACTTGGTGTGATAGGAAAGATTTCAATATTTAATCTGCAAGGAACGAAATCAGATGATATTGGGAATTTTTTTCAACAAAACACATATTCTCATTCCTTTGAAGAAAAAGCGACAGTATTATCGTTAATGTACAATTTAAAGTTTTATTCCGGTAAAAAGTTTAGTATATTTTCTCCGTATCTGACATATGGTACCGGAGTATTTCACTTTAGACATAATAGAGTTGTTGACGATTTATATACACTTGAAAAAATTGAAGATACTTCCGTGGGTATTAAAACCGGTATCGGCTTCAATTTGCTGTTGAATAAGAACAAAGATCCATATAATATTTCGGGTTTATTTATGGAAATAAATTATATTGTAGGATTTACAAAGTATGAAAAAACATCCTATATTCCAGTAACAATCGGATTCAGGATTAGTAGATAATATAGATTCTTTGTTAATTATACTGGTATTAAATCCAGTTATATTTTTAAAATGATAGAATGATCTATTAAAATACTTTCTGATTGAATATGAGAAAGAAAAACACAAGAGCTAAAAATATAATATGGTTCCTGCTTGTATTTCTGCTTTTCGGGTGTGGTCCGCAGGTTTATATGCTCGATGCACCGGTGAATGATCCGATCATGTTTGCAAGAGAAAACCAGAACTCCGATCTCTGCAGGGTGGAGGATGGAAGTTATTCGGGATCATCCGGTGAATGCCCAACATGATTTGATCACTGATAGTTTTCTGAAAGAAAACCCGGAACCGTATCTGAGACTGAATAGTGCATGATTAAGAGAACAATAATATTTACATTGGTCTGTATTACCTTTTCCTCGGTATTCTATGGTGAATCAAGAGGTCAGAAACTTTTCCACGCAACGAGGATCAAGGCAGAATACCAATATTCCGATTATTTCGAATATGAATACCCCGATCCGGTGTATTTTAATTATCCTGATGTTAGGTACGCCGTATTGCGGCCGTATATAGCTGATTTTCCTGAACACAGGTTTCTATACAGGATTATTCAGGATTTTGACTATAAAACTTCTCTGACGCTGAGGTACCACTATTCTGACCTCGATGTAGATACCCGCCAGGACAGCTATGCGGCAAAACTGAACAGAAAGGTAAACCAGAACTTCAGTATCTCCCTGGGAGGACAATATACCGATCTTAAAGACCAGCTTGCAGGATGGATGTATGAGGGAGGTTTTTCTTACAGTTTTGCAGGATTTACAATAATTCAACCGCATTTCTTCTATTATTCTAATGATGATGATACCGGGAGCGGTAATAAATCGACGGCATATTCTTATTCATTGCTCGTGCGCCAGGCTTTGAATGAAGTTACAGCGCTTCAGGTAAAGTATACACGGTTTGAATCTGAGGGGAATACAGATGATTTTAATTCGAACACCCTTATTGGGTGGTTGAGCAGATATTTTTACAGTGAAACAGCGGTTCATCTCAGCTTTCGGTATCACTGGAACTCGTTTGACCTTAAGGCATATTCCCCTGAAGTCGAGGTAGTTCACTATCTGAACTGGGCTTCAATCATACGGTTTATGTACAGGTATTACAGTTCTGAAGTCGAAGAGGATGACTTACATTCAGGGCAGGAGAGTACTTCTCTGTCTTCGCATTCTGCTGCCGCTGTACTCGAATATCTTATCATGTCACGTCTGACACTGTCGGCTAAATACAGGTTTTATTTAAGTAATAAAGATGTAAAGATGAACACGTATCTTCTGGGTCTTGAATGGCTCCTGAAGTGACAGGGTAAAATATGAAATTGAAAACCTTGAAAATCCTCGTTCCCGCTATTCTGATAATGAATAACTGCGGGGATAGTCCTGAAGGCCCCCCGGCAATTGAATACGGTGATCTTTCGGTTGAAGGATATTTTAACAATTCACTTACCGATTCTATCTCTCTAACACTCGATGACGAATTTCTTGGTACCTTCGATAATCCCCATGTGGTTACCGATATCGAGGCAGGCACTCACAAAGTATTTGCATCATTCGGAGACTTGATCGGTGAAACCGAACTGGTTTCAATTGAGCAGAATAAGATGACACATGTTTCGGTAGAGCTTGCCGGTACGGGGCCATATACTGGTTACACTGCACCGGATTTTGAACTGAAGGATCTCACGGATTCTGATTTCAGGCTGTCCGATCATGCCGGTAAGGTGATTCTGCTCTTCTTCTTCGAGCATACTTGAGCCGACTGCATGGAGGTGGAGATGCCATCTATGCAGAGCAGTATTGTTGAAGAATTCGAGCCTAACGAAGTGATAGTTGCAGGATTGAATCATACGGTTTCCAGGGATTGGCTGGTAAATTATAGCCTGCAAAAAAGTATAACTTTTCCTATATTGTATGATGCCGGGAGTATCCATGATGAATACCAAATCGGCTATGATTACGGCAACATGATGCCGAACTGGCTTCTGATCGGAAAGGATGGAAAAATTAAATTCCGGAACGATAGTGGGCTCGGGATAGTTGAAGATTTAAAGATATTAATATCAACACTTGTGGATAATTAGTCAAGGAGTTATTATGAAGAAGCAGAAGTCGATGTTGATCGCATTTTTGCTGGTTTTTCTACTACTGGTTCAGATACTGCCTGCTCAGGCGCAGCTTAAAGTCGGCGCCGATGTACCAAAGCTCGAACTTAAGGGGATCGACGACGAGACATATAAGCTGAGCGATTTTATTGGGAAGGTAGTAATCCTGCATTTCTGGAAATCCAACTGAGGCACATGTCATGCGGAGTTCCCGCATCTGGCTGAGGTCTTCAAGGCATATGACGCCGAAAAGATCCAGATAATCTCTGTGAATGTTCAGGACCAGCTCGGAAGAATTAAAAGCGATATAGAAGGTTTTGAAATGCCCTATCCAATACTGATCGGTAGACGTACACGCGTTACCCGGGATTTCAAAGTAACTATGCTGCCTTATATTTACATTGTAGATCAGAAAGGTAAGATCAAAGAAGCAAATATTTTTCTGCAGGAAGAAGACATCCGGAAAGTGATAGACGGACTGCTGGAAAAAACTAAATGAAGAATATTAGATTAGACTGTTTTAAACCTGATCAATCTGAGTGATTCGGTGAGACTAAGAGCTGAGATTTCTCGGTTTGCTCATTTCTGCTAAGGAGAATCGGGGCTGCGATCGAAATAAAAAAATTGTCAAAAGAATATAGTAAATGACTATAATTTAAAAAAAAGTGCCGCAAGAATGATCTGCGGCACCTTTTCGAGATATCACCGGATTTACTTCTTACCTATTTTTCCATCCCTTTCTTTCTTGATCTCCTCAATACGCTGATCATACCTCGGCATCGGCCTTCCGATAAGCTCTTTCGCTTTTTCGATCGAAGAGATAGCTTCATCATATTTACCAATTTTCCACAGCACAGTACCTCTTGTGTCGTAGAAATAACCGTAATCCGGTTTCAGATCGATAGCGGTGTTGATAGCATATAGAGCTGTTTCCAGATTTTTTTCGTTACTAGCCCAGAAGTAAGCATAGGAGTAGAGGTTATTTGCATTATTCAGGTTTTTTTCGAGATATTTCGAACCATAATGTTTAAATGCAGTATCAAAGTCCCCTGCTTTGAGAAATATAGCCGCAGCGCTTCTCTTATATTCGGGATCCATCTTAGCCAGGAGTTTCGCCATGGCAAGTGCATCTTCCGTATTCTCACCCCGCTCAGCCCAGAAAAGACCATAATAATACATCATTCTCTTTACGTTATCGAGTTGGGATTTCATAAACTTCTGACCGAAGACCTCATCTAATCTATCCTTATCATCATTCATAGAAAGCAGAGAGGCATACTGTCTCATCATATAAGAGTCATGCAGTTTATAGCTATCGTACAGTGTCTCTGCGGATTTGACAGCATTCTCGACATCAGCTTTCTTATTGGTCGCGAACAGGACATGGTAAAACTTGAAATTATCATCATCAGGATATTTCTCGAGCATATCTGCAAAGAACTCTGCCGCCTCTACCGGTGGTTTATTATACGAATACATCGAGGCCAGGAAGTCATAACTGTCTTTGGTAAATCTTGAATCAGGAAATTCCTCGACGTATCTCTCAAAATGGCTGTTGAGGTACAGGCAATACTCATACAGGTTAACTATATCGTCTTCATGGATCAGCTTGTAGGGGAGGGTGATGTCTTTCGAGCGGGGATCTTCTATTATCTCGTTAAAGATCGTTTTAGCGCCGTTACGGTCCACAAGGGTTGTCTGGTACTTGTAGGCAAGTTTGAACTTGCTCATCAGGTCGTCGGGATTGTCCTCGGCCGCCTTTTTTAATAATGCGATCGTGTTTTCCCCGCGGTATGCAATTTTCATCTTTTCGAGGAATTCATCTGCAGGTGCGCTGTATCCGACAACCCTGTCGATCTCCTCTGCATCAGCATTTAGAACGAGTACTGTCGGTGTGGTCAGGCCTTTATAAAGCTTGAATAACCTGTCGAAATCCTTTTCATCCCTAATGACTTTTAAAGGGATAAAATTTTCGTTAATCCAGTTGTAGTAATCTGGATTCTTGGTCATCTGCTCGTCCAGCAGTACGCAGCCGCCTCACGAGCTGGTAGAGGTGAGGTTGAGAAGTATGTGCTTCTTCTCATTCCTCGCGGCATCCTTTGCTTCCTCGAGCGAGCCGGTAAACCAGCTAGTTTGGCCGAATGCGCTCGACGCAAAAAGCAAAAGAAGAATACCCGTAAGTAATCTCTTCATTAATCCTCCTGTTTTTTGTTAGTAGTTAATGGTTATTTTCCTTTCTTTTTATCCAATTCAGTTCTTATTTCTTTTAGACGCTTTTCGAGGCGAAGGTGTTTACCCTTATTTTCGATTCCTTTTTCTATGACAGTCAGAGCTTCTTCATATCTATCAAGCTTCATAAGGATCACAGCATGCGCATCGATGTTCATGGTAGTTGGACTGAGCTCGGCTGCCCTTTCGATGGCTGAAAGAGCGCTCTCGAGGTTCATCTCATATTTCACCCAGAAATCTGCATAGGCTCTTAGAGCCTGTGCATTATCATTGAATTCACTGATATATTCCGGTCCATACATCCTTATAGCCGCATCTTTCTGCTCTGCATTAATAAGAAGTCTGACGCTTTCCTTAGTATATGCGGGCTGCAGCTTTATAGATTCTTCGATCCTTTTGGCAGCATCCTTGTTGTTTTCCTTCTTCTCAAGCCAGAATTTCCCGTAATTAAACAATTCAGCTGCATACCACTGTTCTCTTTCATCCATAAAAGACTTACCGAAATTCTCATGTAATTCTCTGTCTTTTCCGGCGTTGTCCAGAATGTATGCATGATACAAAACTAGATCGGGTGTTAGAGTTTGAAATTGCTTCATGAGCTTTTCAGTTATTTCCAGACCTCTAGGATCGCTGACATTTCTGAAATAAAGAAACATCAGGAATTGTCTTTTTATTGCGATTTCGTCGGGGAATATTTTGAGTGCTTTATTGAAAATCTCAAGCCCATCCTCAATACAGGAATTCTTATCAGCATAGTATTTACTTAATATTAAGTTATAAGCATCTTTCGCAAATCTTGAGTCCGGATATTCATCGATCAGCTGTTGTCTCTTACCGGTAAGATGCAATAAATATTCATAGATATATACTTTATCTTCATCCTGGATAAACCGGTAAGGTACCTTGATCTCTTTTGAGCGGGGATCAGCCATGATCTCCTCGAACAGCTTCTTTTTATCTTTACCGTTCAACCGGGAAACATGATATTTATAGGCGAGCCTGAATTTCATAGTAATATCATCAGTATCATCTTCATATGTCTTCTTCAGTACTTCGATAGAATTCGTCCCGCTGAAGGCTGTTTTCATCTTTTCCAGGTATCCGGCTGGAGGAAGGTTGTAACCGGTAACACGATCGATTTCAGTGCCATCTGCTTTAAGAATAAGAATAGTCGGTGTAGTAAATGCCCTGTAATTCTTGCTGAGTACACGGTATGGTTTTGTACCCTTGAGGAATCTTACTGAAACTAATTTCTCGTTCGCCCAGTTATAGAAATCGGGATTGGTCTTGAACTGCTCGTCCAGCAGTTTACATCCGCCTCACGAACTTGTAGATGTTAAGTTCAGTAAAATGTGCTTCGACTGCCGACCGGCTTCTTCTTTAGCTTCTTCAAATGTCCCGGTGAACCAATTCGTCTGTCCGAATACGCTTGATGCGGATAATATAATCAGAAGGAAAGTGAGTGTTTTTTTCAATACCACCTCCGTATTGTTTGTATGTTATACTAACAATATTATTAAAGTTTCCCGTTTTTGATATTTCTTGTTAAGACTTATCTATATCAGGTCCGGAATGTCCTGCTGAGATTTCTCGGTTTACCCTTTTCTGCTAAACAGAATCGGGGCTGCGCTCGAAATGACATGAGGAATAAATTTCTTTCAGAAAACCTGTCAATTTTTTTGAGAGACTACACTCGTAAAGACAATTCTCTAAAGCTTATGTCATTTCGAGCGAGAACCCGATCCCGCCATTGACGGGAGGTACGAGCAGAGAAATCCCAACACTATAGACGGTTAATGACTCTTATTGAGTTTTCTTATCTCCCGCAACGCCTTCTTTATCTCCCTTAGAAACTTCTCCGGAGATGAATAATTCTCAAACCTTGTGTATTCAGCACCGTCATGTCTTATCATCAGCACAGTAGGGACGGTTTTCACGTTATAATACCTAAAAAGACGGTCTCCTTCCATGTAGGTCGGATTCATGCTGACCGGTATAAAGTTTTTATTAACATATTCGTAATAGTCAGGATTTTCGTCAAATTGCTGATCCAGCAATACACATACACCTCACCGGGAATCCTGAGTCAGGAGCAGGAGGACAACTTTATCTTCCTTTTCAGCAAGGCTCCTGGCGCTTTCGAATGAGCCGGAATGCCATTCAGTTTGCGCGAGCGTATTTGTTATATTGAGAAGAATGAATACTGCAATGAAGAGTTTTTTCAAAGCGCCTCCATATCGAAAATGACAATAATCCTGAAAATTATTATAATAAAGATATGATATACGGAGCTCTGAATCAAGAGAAAATAAATTTATTTTTTCTTGCCTTTAAGTTCCTTTTTCAGCTGATCGATCCTCGCCTGGTAGCGGGGTAGAGGTGTCTCCGAAAGTTCAATAGCTTTCTCTTCGGCTGAGATCGCCTCCTCATATTTTTGCTGTCTCCAATATATCAGGCTGAGTGTATCGTAGCCGTATGGAGTAGGATTCAGCTGGATAAACTTATTGACGGCATTGAGAGCTGAGTCAAGGTTTTTACCAATTTCTCCCCAGAAATGCGCATATGGATAGAGAGTAGCAGGATCATTCATATATTTGCTTATGTATTGAGGACCGTATACGTTCATGGCAGAGTTGTGATCACCAAGCTCAACGAATATCTTTGCAAGGGGGATGCGGTAGTTTCCCGGATCCAGCTCAAATGCCTTTTCAGCTTTCTGGACTGCATCGACAACATTCTGTTTTCTGTCAATCCAGAACTCAGCATAGGCAAACAGCGCTGCCGGATCATTCATGAACTTGTTTATATAACTGCTGTTGTAAATATTTATTATTTCACGGCCTCTGCCAGCCATTGCAAGCAGCTTTGCGTAACACCTGATAAACTCGGGTGTCCTGTTGCTTTCATTAACATATATCTTTTCGGCGGTTTCAAGTCCGTCTTCAATACTTGTCGCATTTAATGCAGAATACTGAATGAAATATTTCAGCATCTCAGGATTATTAAGGTATTTTTCATGAAGTTTTTTAAAAAATATCTGTGCCCTGTCCGGATCCTGGGCATACATATGAAAAGAAGCAAGCGATCTGTATGCTTCATCGACCAGTTTTGAATCCGGGGCCTCGTCAATGAATC
>JANQEH010000243.1 GCA_028278455.1 bacterium | reverse complement strand
GAGCAGGCATTCTACATGGTCGGCGGTATCGATGAGGTTCTCGAGCAGGCTAAAAAGATGGAAAGCTAAAGGAGTATTATTATAAATGGCTGATAAAACATTTTCACTGGACATAGTAACGCCCGGAAGCAAAGTTTTTTCCGGTGATGTTGAAAGTGTTGTGGCTCCCGGTACCGATGGATATTTCCAGGTACTGACAGATCATACTCCTTTTCTCGTAACGATCCAGATAGGCGAGATCAAAGTCACTTCTGCAGGAAAGGATCTGCATTATGCAACAAGCGGCGGTTTTGTTGAAGTGAATGCTAACAGGATCTCCGTTTTAGCGGAGACTGCAGAGAAAGCTGATGAGATCGATCTGCAGAGAGCCAATGAATCAAAGGAAAGAGCCGAAAAAAGGCTCGAAGCTGGTGATAAGGAAATGGATTCTGATAGAGCAAGGATCTCCTTATACCGGGCAATAAACAGAATTAATGTTGCAAAATACTCTGAAATAGACAATAAATAGAAGACTTTTCTATGTCTGAACAGGTCAGTATTAAAACCGTGATCGGCGCGGGTATGTATGTCGAAGGAAACCTTACCGTTCACGGCTCGATCCAGGTTGAAGGTACTCTCAAGGGAGACCTTGTCGTAACCGGACTGCTGATCGTACCAAAGGAAGGCATGATCGAGGGTAATATCACTGTTAAGGAAGCAGTCATCGACGGTACAGTTAACGGAAACCTGACGGCAACACACAATGTAATGCTCAATTCCGGCGCTACCCTGAACGGAGATCTCTTTACTGGAAAGGTAACACTATCCGAAGGATCGAAGTTCAACGGTAAATGCACCATGATCAAGCGGAAAGAACTTATTATCGATCCGAAGACAAAAAGCGTTCAGTTGGTTGAACTAACGCCGGAACAAATACTTACTCAGTCGTAAAAGCTTTTACTCTCTATAAAATTTAATCCTAAAATCCCCTTAAAAAGGGGATTTTTTGTTTTATGGCGTTATCCATATAATTATTTTGCGACTCTAATTTCTTTCGATATTGATTTAATCCGCGATTTATCAATCTGGTCTGTAACTTTTATCTCAAGTAAATAGACGCCTTCTTCAACATCTGAGAAATCCAGTGAAACCAGTTCTTTAGAATTATTTTCTGTGGTCTGCCGTTGATACACTAATCCAAAATTCCGTTCTTTTTCCTGGCTAAATATGTTGCCAATTCTGTTCATTAAACTTTCATTATGCTTCCTGAAAAGTATTATTTCAATATCATATAATACTTCAAATCTATTTTGCAGCATGTTATACATCTCAAAATAGCAAAAAACCGGTTTAGATTTCTTTATTACTCTAAAAGGATACGCGACAACTTTTAAATCAGTAATAATAGATTCTTGTAAGATATTCTTCAGAATTTCGTCCTCAGGTTTCATATAAAATTTCAAACCACTAAGCATAAACTTACTACCTGAAAAATCATTTATTGTTAGCTTATCCTGTTTGAATCCGTAATTCTCAAAAGTATTGTCTTTAATTTGGCACGTTATTCTTGAATTAATTGGAGTCATATTAAAAGAAGTCTCACTGATCAGATACTCATATTCAATGTTTTCTAATATTGAATTGTCGAAGTCATGAACAGATTCAGACTTATATCCTGTGTTGAACTCAGAATCCTGTACAATATATGTATATTCAACCTTTAATGATTTCTCTTTAGGTATTATATGATCGAATAAAATGTCATCTTTCAGTATATAGAAGACAATTTCTATTCGGGTTTTATTATTTTCACTCTTGAACTGCGTAATATCTGTATCAAAATCAATAGAATTAAGTTCTGCATATCTTAAATTTATATTTTGTTCGATATTTCTTTTTGCTTCTCTTTCGGTTTGATCCACGCGGTTACGAATTTCTGTAACTCGATAATGAGGATTATGAGATGAGATTCTCATATTTGAAGACTGCATTTTTACCGATATTGACTCTTCAAATAGTTCAATATTTGAATATGCATCTAATAGTGATGGGGCTATATCATACCTATCCTTAATTAACTCCATCCAATGCCATGCCTTATTCTTTTCTGTTTTACTGATCAAGGCTTCTGAAAGGCTGCTGACGGCTTTATAATAACCGTCTTTCACAAAATGCAGAACAATTTGTATACCCTTCCGATCATAATACCAGGTTTCATTTGGCCTGACGTTAAAATCAGCAGCAGGTTGTGAGAAATTATATAGCTCGCGCATCATCTGCAGTTTTTCAGGAGAATTATATAGTTTATGTAAAAGTTCCTGTCTTCTTAAACCTCCCCTGTCAATGAATCTTTTATCCGGCCTGCCGTATTTTAGATAAAATTTTCCCCTGTCATCAATAAAAGGAGGTTTATCGATCAAAAACTCCTGCTTCACATGAGAAATTCTGGTTGAGAATTCGAGAAACCAATAATTCACCGGAAATACCGGATTCTCATCCTGGCTTCGAATATAATTTAATATAAAAGATTTGCGTTCTGGGTAACCTGGAATATTATTATAGAAATCTGTCTCTTTTCCGGAAAACACAGGAAGAAACATACTTTCATATTCCCTTACGAAATCGTCATTATTTATGGCATTGAGTTCTCTGGAATACTCTGTGAAAGGTCTTATATTATTCCAATAACTGTCTATTCCCTGGTCTCCATCATCGATCCCAATAGTTTTAGCTGCAATATTTGTTGCATAAGCTATTCCGTCAGGATTACCGCGTGTTTGTATTATACCTGTAATTTTCCACTTATTTCTTCCACTAAGATCTACAATTGAAACAAAATTCTTGTTTCTGTAGGATATATATGCATTTTTACCGTCTGGCTGGATATCTATAGAAAATGGGAGAGCAACACCACCTTTCTTTAGCAGGTCTAATCGAATATCAACCATTTTTTCTGATGAAACTTTTATATCTACTTTCCCACCGGTATCTTTTGATATATCGTATTTTTTTTCTACAAAAACATCTGATTCATCGACAACAATGAAGTCTATCATTCTTTTCTTTTTTGTATCGAATACGGAAGCATAGCCAGATCTTATGTTCGAAACCAAAACATGCTTTCCATCTGGAGTAAACTTTAGCCTTACCGGGTAACCTTCACTCTTAAGTTTTTTCTCAACCTTCAGTGTTTTTGAATTTATTATACTGATCGAGTTTTCATTCCTGCTGGTTACCCAGATCTCTTTTCCATCAGGAGATATGTCAATTCCTTCAGCACCTTTTCCGACAAATATGTTCTTTAGTAAAGTAAAACTATTTAATTCAACAACACTGACTGTCCCGGAACCAATATTGGAAATAAATAATCGTTGATGCTTTTCGTCTAACACAATTAGATGTGGAATATCCTGACCTGTTTTCAGTTCTCTTATAATTCCGCCTGAATCTATATCCACCAATGCAAGGGATCTTCTGCCTTCAAGCGTAACGGCCAGCAGGTTTTCATCCGGCAGGAAAACAATACCATGAGGGCGGGAATATTCACCAAGATCGATTGTCTTTGAATACAGATAATTCTCAAGATCGATTACAGTCAGTGTCGAGCCATAATCCATGATACCGTAATTGGAGACAACCGCTTTTTTACCATCATTTGAAACTGCAATTTCATTAGGACCTTCATCTGTTTTAATATTTCCTATTTCCTTATATGTATTTATTGAAAATATTTTAACCGACGATTCGGACCTGTCTGCAACAATTAATGTATTTTCAGATTGCAGGTAAGCATTAGTTGAATATACAATTTGAAATGAAAGTACTATTGATGAGAGGAAGATACAGATTTTCATTCTGCTCTTGTTTTTCATTCAGATATCCTGATGTATTCGAATATAATACATTAAATTATAGTTAATTTCTGTCCGGCAGATATTCTAACGGCAAAAAATCAGCAATCCTATAAAGCGACCAGGTACCGTACTGGTCAATTTTATATGAATCATATAAAAAACCGTTATAGCTGAATAATACAGGATGGTCTTTTATTATTATCCCGGATGTAGGAATCTGGATTCTCTTATTCTTAAAAGCTTCAGAACTTTTATTGTAGAATTCATGAATATAAGGTCTTGAAATACTAACGCTTTTTCCCGGTAAGAAACTTACTTTTAGAAAACCCTCAAAATTAAGCTCAAAATGATCGTGGTCTTTGTTATAAACAAACAGACTATCCTCAGTTGCATCAAATGAAAAATAGTCATCAGGAGGCGGTGCATCTGTTCTTTCGATCTCGAATCCGCTATCATTCAGCTCATGCCTTATAAGGGATGAAAGAAAATGCCTTATCGATCCCCTGTATGTCTCATATCTTCTTTCCGTCCATGAATCGTATTCTTTATCATTCTTCGGCTCAAGCTCCTTAAATTGCGGTTCGATTTTGAATTTTATCAAACCTTCTCTCATTGTAAATTCAATCAAAGATACCTGAAGCATATACCCTAGCGCTCTGTTTTCAATCTTGATCATATCTTCTGCATTTGCTTTGAATGTACCGGAATTCTTATCATATTGGAAGCTTAAAACCTCCGGATTGACTATTTTACACAGGTTTGCATTTTTCGATACACCAAGAAATTCTTCAGTGAATTTCTTTAAGTTCTTTTTCCAGTCCTTTGGTAATTCTCCGCTTATTACTACTTCTTCTAACTCATGAACTTTCTGTTTTAAATATATTTTTCTTTCATAAGATTCATTAGCTTCAACTACAATTTTTTGAGTTTTCAATTCATATCCTACATATGAAGCAACAAGATGATATATCCCGGGTGGTATATTATGAATTTTATAACTGCCATCTTTATCGGATCCACATCCCAATAGGGAATTTGAAATATAAACACTTGCACCAATAAGAGGTGCATTTGTTTCTAAATCATATACATAACCTTCTATTGTTGAAAGGTTTTTATCTTCCTGGTATGAATAAGAATAATTTGTATAAATAAGAAGAGTATAAATAAATACTGTAAGAAATCTCATAGTATCCGCCCCAATAAGTAATAAAATTTATACTAAAGAAATTTTCCTTATGTTCAATAATTAAGTATAAGCATTGATACATAAAAATAAAACAATTTTTTTTGCATTCGGGATAATATTGCTTAGACTTTTTAACTTTAACAGAAGAATAAGGAAATGAAAATTCTCAAAAATACAATACCTTACTGATTAAAAGGTGTGCTATGTATATAATTACATTGTTTTAAAATCTAATATTTCGTAAATTTTGGGTTCTGTTTGAATTACATTAATATATTATGTCTGAAAACTATATTAGAAACTTCTGTATCATCGCTCATATCGACCATGGGAAGTCTACGCTGGCAGACAGGCTTCTCGAGGCAACGCAAACCCTTTCCCAGAAGGATATGCGCGAACAGGTTCTTGATAATATGGACCTCGAAAGGGAGCGGGGTATAACGATCAAGGCCCATGCAATACAGATGGCATTCAAATATAATTCCGATAAATACTTATTAAACCTGATAGACACACCGGGCCATGTCGATTTTTCATACGAAGTATCCAGGAGCCTTGCCGCCTGTGAAGGCGCTCTCCTGCTGGTTGATGCCTCCCAGGGTGTAGAGGCACAGACAATCAGCAATATGTACCTCGCTATCGAGCATGATCTCGAAATTATTCCTGTGATCAATAAGATAGACCTGCCGAGCGCGCAGATCGATATGTGCAAAAAGCAGATCGTTGACCTGATCGGGATCGATGAAGATGATATATTGCTGGCATCCGCCAAGATGGGAGATGGTATCGAGGACCTGTTGAAGGCTATTGTAGAGAGAGTGCCCGCTCCGGTTACCGATACTGCAAAACCTTTGAGGGCACTGATCTTTGATTCCATGTTCGATGCTTACAGGGGAGCAATAGCATATATCAGGATATTCGACGGCGAGCTGAGGGAAAAAGACAAGATAAAGTTCTTCCGGACGGAAAAGGAATTTGAAGCAGAAGAGATAGGGATCCTCCAGCTCAAAAAACAGCGTACCGGAAAACTGACCGCCGGAGAGGTCGGTTATCTTATATCCGGCGCCAAGGATGTGAAGGATACAAAAGTAGGCGATACAGTAGTCAGCGCCTCCCATAAGGATGTTGAGCCTCTACCGGGATACCGCGAAGCGAAACCGATGGTATTTGCGGGATTATATCCGGCGCAGCATGAAAAATTTGAAGAACTCAGGGATTCTCTTGATAAACTGAAGCTGAATGACGCATCACTTTACTTTGAACCCGAATCATCCAAGGCTCTCGGTTTTGGATTCAGGTGCGGTTTTCTTGGCCTGCTTCACATGGAAATAATCCAGGAGAGGCTCGAGAGGGAATACAACCTTGATCTTGTTACGACAATCCCTAACGTGCGGTTCAAAATAATCGGCAATGACGGCAGGGAATCGTTTCTTGATAATCCGGCAAATATGCCCGATACTGGCAGTTATGCCAGACTTGAAGAACCATTTATCACTGCTCAGATAATCACACCGAATGATTATATCGGCAACATAATGAACCTTGCCAAGGAAAGAAGAGCGGTGATCAGGGAATCTGAATACGTCGATAAGAACAGGACAATATTGAATTTCTACTTTCCTCTTACAGAAGTTGTTTTCGATTTTTATGATAAACTAAAATCCATGTCCAGGGGATATGCATCCTTCGACTACGATTTCTATAAATACATGGAATCGAACCTTGTAAAGCTCGATATAATGATCAACGGTGCCCCTGTTGATGCCCTTTCAGTAATAGTGCACAGCGAAAAGGCTTACGAATGGGGCAGAAGAATTACCGGAAAGCTGAAGGACTTAATACCACGCCATCTTTTCGTGATTGCGATCCAGGCTTCTATTGGCAGCAAGATCATTGCCCGTGAGACGATAAGGGCAATGAGAAAGAATGTTACTGCGAAATGTTACGGTGGTGACGTTACACGGAAAAGAAAACTGCTCGAAAAACAGAAAGAGGGTAAGAAGCGGATGAAGCAGGTAGGCAATGTCGAGATTCCTCAGGAAGCATTCCTCGCTGTACTAAAGCTGGAATAATAATGAACTTTTTTTATATTGCGGCGACTAAGTATATAAGAAGATCATTTATATAGATTTTAATGCCGGTAAAGAATAAAACGGATCCTGTCAGCAGTAAAGAGTATAAGGAAGAATTCGAAAGACTCGCTTCGGATTCCTATGAGAGGCTTTACCGCTCTGCGCTGTATTTCACGGGGAATATCGAGGATGCATCTGATATTGTACAGGATACATTCATTACGGCATACCGGTCTTTTAACAACTACAGAGGTGATTCAAAATTCTATACATGGCTGTATGGAATTTTCAGAAATCTTCTTTTCCGGCACAGGAAAAGCAGAAAAAGCTACATAAACAGGTTCGGCAGCCTTGAAGAGGGCCTGATCTCAGACGATCTGCCGGCTGTGAAAGAGACGCCTGAAAATCTTTTGACCGGAAAAGAAAAGATCATTAGATTGTATGAATCCCTGAACAAACTGCCAATGATATACAAGGAAATCCTTATTCTGAGGCATTTCGAGAACTTCTCTTACAATGATATCGCAGGTATATTGGGGTGCAGGACAGGGACAGTGAAATCGAGAATCCATAAGGCCAGAAATCTTTTAAGGAAACAGATGGAGCAATAATTATGTTTTCCTGCAAGAATTATGAAAAAGAACTTTCTGCTTTCATAGATGATGAACTCAGCGAAAGCAAAAGGAGGAAGATAGCTTCTCACCTATCGGGCTGCAGAAAATGCTCGGATCTCCTTGAGGAGCTCAGATCAAATAACCTTGCCCTTGGACAGCTTTTTTCTAAAAAGAATATTCCCGGGGCTGAAAAAGGCAGGAAAGACTTCTCAGCGATGATGGAAAGGATCTATGAGAAAGAAAGAGATGAGCCTATTGAGGTAGGTCAGAGGGTGTTTGATGCCTTGAAAAATACCACCTTCGAAAAAATAGATGCTATACTGGAAATGGTGCGATTTTCCGGGAGCGCTATAGATATTAAAGCTTCTCCTGCAGGAGAGGCAGTATCAGGCAGCGTCGGCAGACTGATCCCGGCTCTGCTGATAGGACTTGCGATAATACTTTTTTATGCACCCAAGCTGAACGCTTTATTGATTATAAATTACAGTTGAAAACAGATCTATAATAATCCCGAAGAGAGAAAAAATGGCAGATAAAGATAAGAAAATCAAGAACGTGAAGAAGAAGCGAAAAAAACATGTCCAGAAAAATATAATTCGAGAATATGCCGAGTCGATCGGAATAGCGATAATTGCCGCGCTTATAATTCGCGCCCTGTTTATCCAGGCCTTCAGGATCCCGACCGGATCGATGGAAAGCACACTTCTTGTGGGAGATTTCCTTCTGGTTAATAAATTTATCTACGGCGCAAAGATACCTTTTACAGACTGGAGACTACCGGCAATAAGAGAACCTAAACCTGGTGATATCATCGTCTTTAAGTATCCGAAAGATCCCTCTCTGGACTACATTAAAAGATGTATCGCCGTCGAAGGGCAGACAGTGGAGATCAAAGATAAACAGGTATATGTTGACGGTAAGTTATTCGAAAATGCCGAGAATGTTCAATTCGTTGATCCCCACATAATGAAGAAAGGGATACCGGAACCTAATATATATCCACCGGGTTCTAATTTCAACAGGGATAATTACGGCCCTTTCACTATTCCGGAAGGACACCTTTTCATGATGGGAGACAACCGTGACAACAGCCTTGACAGCCGGTACTGGGGGATCCTACCGGAAAAGAATGTTGTCGGATCGGCGCTGATCATATACTGGTCATGGGACCATAATATCCCGCTCTACAAATTCTTTACAAAGGTGAGATGGAGCCGGATCGCCGATCTGATAAGGTAACCGGAATCTAAAATTTTTCAATCACTACAGAGGCACTGAGTGTAAAGAGAAAAAGATTTTATGTATTTACTCTCTTCTAAACTCTGTGCATTTTCGGTGTAATAATTTGTTTTAGAATTGACACGCTATATAAAGATAATATCTTGAATGAGAATAGTATTCGCAAAGTAGTTGAGATCCTTACCGAAGCGATAAAGCAGTGGGAGGAGCCTGTCGTAGGAGTTGTGGCACGCAAGAAAGATCCATACAGGGTGTTGATAGCAACGATCCTGAGCCTCAGGACCAAAGATGAAACTACGACAGGAGCTTCTCATAGGCTGTTCGCCAGGGCGGACAATCCCGTAGACATCCTCAAACTGGAAAATGAAGAGATCGAGAAATTGATCTATCCTGTTGGATTCTACAAGAACAAAACCCGGACGATAAAGGAGATTTCCCGGACTATTCTTGACAAGTATTCAGGTAAGGTGCCGGATGATATAGACGAACTACTAAAACTCAAAGGTGTTGGAAGAAAAACGGCAAACCTCGTGGTAACTCTCGGATATAAAAAGCCGGGGATCTGCGTCGATATTCATGTTCACAGAATTTCGAACAGGCTGGGTTATGTGAACACCAGGACACCCGACGAAACAGAGTTCGCACTCCGGGACAGACTCCCGATGGAATACTGGATAACCTATAATGACCTTCTGGTAACTTTCGGCCAGAACCTCTGCAGGCCGATATCCCCTATATGCAGCCGGTGCCCCATATACGATCACTGCGACCGCCACGGCGTCGATAAGTCGCGTTAGTGCTTTTAATCTCGTAAAAAATCATAGAAAATTTAGTAGCACTTTAGATATTTTGAGAGGACTATTAAATGCATTAGCATTGAATTGTACTATTTATATAAAAACTCAATAGAACAATATCTGCTAAGAAAAGAATCTAATTACTTCTTATAATAAATATTCTTTATATACTTTTTTTCTCTATCGTTATGCATAGAAGTCTATTGATCTTCGCTGCCCGGCGTATTTTCGAGAGATAGGTTACAAGAACAACTCTGTGGTTATCGGCATATCCATTTTTATTAAACTTTTTTACAATATTATTGTTTATATTGTATGACAAATTTGAATCTTCATATATTGACTGATAAATGAAAAGCCTGTTACAGCTAAAACCATACATCAGGAAATACCGGGTCGGTATTACATTCGGCGGTATTTTTATACTCTGTGCCAATATCTTTACCACGCTCGGACCAAAGGTCATGGGATACGCGATCGATATGCTCAGTCGAGAATTCACCCGGAGTGATCTGATGAAATATGCAGGGCTTCTCGTAGGTATTACTGTGATCCAGGGCATTTTCCGGTTCTCGATGAGGTATACGATCATTGGGATATCCCGAAAGGTCGAATATGATTTGAGGAATGATTTTTTCAGGAGTCTCCAGTTCCAGCCGCAGATGTATTTCGATAAGACAAAGACCGGAGACCTGATGTCCCGCGCTACAAACGACCTGAATGCCGTCAGGATGGTACTCGGTCCCGGAATAATGTATCTATTCAACACGATAATCCTTTTCACCATTGCATTAATCTACATGCTCAAGATTAACGTCATGCTGACTGTGATCGCCCTCATACCTTTTCCTGTGCTTGCATTCCTCATAAACAGGTTCGGTGTAAGAATCCATAAATGGTTCGAGAAAATTCAGGCGCAAATGTCCAATATAAACGCCCGGTCGCAGGAGAACCTGTCAGGTATAAGGATTGTCAAAGCATATACCCGGGAAAAAAGCGAAATAGATGCATTTGAAAAGCTGAATCGCAAATATATATCCCTCAATCAGAATCTGATAAAAGTCTGGAGCCTGTTCTTCCCCACAACACAGCTGATCAGCGGTTTCGGATTCGCCCTTGTCCTATGGTTTGGTGGAAAAAACGTGATCAGCGGCGCTATCACACTTGGTGATTTTGTAGCATTCAACGTGCTTCTACTGATGCTTCTCTGGCCTATCATATCGGTTGGATGGGTGGTCAATATTTTTCAGCGCGGCGCTGCATCGATGAACCGGATAAATACCGTGATGAATACTCCACCGGCAATCACCGATGAACTTGCAGATGAAAGCTTCTCAGAACTCGAAGGTGAGATAGAGATCAGAAATCTGACCTTTTCTTATGAGAATGGTGAGTCTGAACCCGTTTTGAAAAACTTGAGCCTCAAGATCCCAAAAGGTGCTACTGCAGCAATAATCGGGGGTACCGGATCAGGCAAAAGTACAATAATTAACCTTATACCGAGAATATATGATCCTCCTGAAAACACTGTTTTGATCGACGGTAAGGATGTCAGAAAATTTCCTCTCGAAGTTTTGAGGAAGAATATCGGTGTCGTACCTCAGGAGACATTTCTATTCTCAGATACTATAAGGGAGAATATCAACTACGGTGTCGATAACGGATCGGATGACAGACTCATTGATTCGGTAACGGTATCCCAGCTCAGAGATAACATCGAGTCGTTTCCGGATAAGTTCGATACCATGCTTGGTGAAAGAGGGATCAACCTCTCGGGCGGTCAGAAACAGCGGGCAGCTATATCCCGCGCTGTGATCAGGGATCCCAGGATACTTATCCTTGACGATGCCCTTTCAAGTGTCGACACAAAAACCGAAGAGGATATACTATCACAATTGAAGGATGTTCTGAAACCGAGAACAAGTATTATTATATCGCACAGGATATCCACGATAAAGGATGCAGATGTGATCTTTGTTCTGGAAGATGGTGAACTCGTAGAAGATGGTGACCATGAATCCCTTTTAGAGCTTGATGGTATCTATGCCGGCCTGCACAGAAAACAGCAGCTCACTGAAGAACTTGACCTGGAATGATCCTGGGACAGATCAATCGAAGTTTAGAGAAAAATCTACAGCGGGTACGGAGTGGGTCAGCATCCCCATTGATATGAAATCCACACCGGTTTCTGCGTATTCCCTGATAGTCTTAAGGTTTATCCCGCCCGATACTTCCAGCATGACCTTTCCATGTAATACATCCACAGCTTTTTTTATCTGTTCGACTGTCATATTATCCAACATAATTCTGTCTGCCCCGGCTTTCGCGGCATCTTCAGCTTTCCTGATCGTATCTGCTTCAGCGATTATGATTCTATCGAGTCTTTTCTTTTTACGGTAATCGATACACTTTTTGACTGCTTCCTTTATACCGCCTGCTGCTGCGATATGATTATCTTTTACAAGGAACATATCGTACAATCCGTACCTGTGATTGGTCCCTCCCCCGGTTCTCACAGCATATTTATCGAGTATCCTCATACCCGGCATTGTCTTGCGTGTATCGAGCACTTTTGCGGGTGTGCCCCTGACCTTCTCAACGGCCTTATTAGTTATTGTTGCTACACCCGACATCCTGCTGAGTATGTTCAATGCCGGACGCTCTGCCC
The DNA here is from genome assembly GCA_028278455.1 of bacterium. Classification (GTDB taxonomy): domain Bacteria; phylum SM23-31; class SM23-31; order SM23-31; family SM23-31; genus JANQEH01. The sequence continues at coordinate 44,306 of JANQEH010000243.1, read as the reverse complement.
TCAGAATAGATGACGCTGAACCGGTTATCCGGAGTACATCATCCCCATTCTTAACCTTACTCCCCTCCTTTATAGGAAAGTATAGGGTGATCCTTTCATTGACCAGTGTAAATGTACGCGCCGCGATTTGAATCCCGGCAAGGATCCCGGATGATTTTGCAGTAATCGTTGCTTTCACCGTAATTCTGGAATTTGTGGTTGCTCTTGTGGTTATATCACCGGATCTGATATCCTCTTTCAGAGCATTCCTGATGATCCTGTCAATCTCTTTATTGGTGAAGTATCTATCTTTTCTCTTCATTTTTTTCTAGGTCTCTTTTGATCCTGTTGATCCGGTCTTTTACTATTACAGCCTGTCTCGTGAATCCGGTGTTGCCCCCTTCTCTGCGGATGATCTCATCAAGAAACTTCATTGCCTGATCATACTGCCCGATCTTTTCATAGCACAATGCCACGTTATATCTCATTGTATTATATATCTGGGCTCCAGCTGCCGGATGATCAACTTCACCATATGAAATGATCTTGAGATACTCAGCTATTGCAATTGAATATTTTCCCTGGTCATTGTACGAATCGGCAATCCCCATCTGGATATCAAGCTCTTCAATTTGATCAGCTTCTTTCAATAAATCCCTGTACAAGGCTATTGCTTCTTCGTACCTACCCTGACTTCTGTATATAATCCCAATCCTTTCAAGTTGTCTTACCCTGTCCGGGGCATCCGGGAAGTGTTTCAGGTAGGTTCTGATAGCTGATATAGTAACCTCATCGAAGCCTGAACCGGAGCTCGCGTCGATATACCGTTTGTGTACCGTTGAATCCCTGAGTCCTTCTGCTGTATTTATAGCTTTGTTCAGGGCAAGGAATGCATCACTGTACTGTTCCCGGGTATATTGGATCACTCCGAGGTATTTATAGACCTCGTAAAGGTACGGGCTGTCCGGATTCCTGATATCGAATTGGCTCAGCAGCGGAAGTCCTTCCTCATATTCATTCTGCCTCAGAAGTGAAAGTCCCAGCCATAGCTCAGCCCACTGCGCCTGACGTGTACCGGGATAGTCTTTTATAACGTCGCGAAAAAGGTCATCCGCCTGTTTGAACCTGTTCGGACTTTCATGAGACCACCTGTAATGGACCCTGCCTTCCTCAACTTTCAATAATCCTGTATAATAATCCTGTATCTCATCCGGCAGGTTCCTGAACCTACGCTCGAAATCACCCTTCTCCCTGTTAGCCTGCTGTCTTAGATCCTGATTATAAAGGCAATATAGATACCTGAACTCGAATTTAATTAGTGAAGTATCCGGAAGCTGCATCTGCGAAAGTTCTTTGTATTTAACCTGGGCTGTCTCATAGTTTTCCATTCTAATAAGGAGTTCCGCTTCTTTCATTTTGGCTTCGAGATAATATGGAGAATCTTCTCCCAGTTGGATAACCTTTTCAAGCTCTGCAAGTCCCTCCTGATGTTTTTCAACTTCTATCAATGCATTGGCAAGAGAATAGTATCCTTTTACCTTTTCGCTTGCCTCTTCAACAATATCTATAAAAAGTCTGTAGTAATCCGCCGCATTTTTATAATTATAATTATTGCCTTCTGCCTGACCGGTTTTCCAGTAAAGCGATGCAAGTACATCATCGTCAGAGAAATGATCTGCCTGACGGATAATCTCACTCCGGTATACATCGAGAGCCTCCTCATACTGCCCCGCCCAATTGAGTATATCTCCTTCAAGAATCCTTCCCAGATCTGCATAATTACTGTAAAGAAATCTTCCCTGCAAATCATTGATCCACTCTCTTGAAGCTATCTTATCTCCGGTATGATACAAAGAAACGGCTCCTATATACCTGACTTCAGGTGATTTTCTCCCGCGCGGAAACGAAATCATATATCTATTCGCGAAAGATACAGCTGAGTTAAAATCTTTCATCCTGTAGGCAGCCTTTGTCATATCGTAGTAAATTTCTTCAAGAAGATCATCACTGAACCTGTCAATTGACATACCGCGAATTCTCCTGAATGCGGCTTCAACCGAGTCTTCTTCAGATGAGTAAAGGACTATCAGTTTATCCAGCATGAAACCTTTATATTCGCCGATCAGGGAATTCGGTTCAGTTGCGATCTGAGTCAGTGTCAATAAACCTGTATTCAGCCTCTGCAGGTCGCCGGACACCTGCCCGGACGTGATCTCCATGATCCTTTTAAGTGCAGAAAGATTCGAATCTCCATCAGGATATCTCCCGATCAGCTCATTATACAAAGTCAAGGCTCGCTCAGATGCCGATCTAATTACTGAATGATTATCTTCGATAACTGCGATCTTATACAGGTCATAAGCCATATTAGCAGATAACATGACAGCTTTCATGTGATTTGGGCCTGTATCTGCATCTCTCATGGCAATCTGAAGATACCGGGCTGCCTGATCATAATCTCTCATCACGAGGTAATAGAACTCTCCGACACTTAGAGCATCTGGAGGATCTGGATCCCTGCCGCCTGACCGGAGAAGAATATTGTTAATCATTACCTGTTCGTTTAATATCTCAATCGCAGGTGTAACTGGAAATTTTCTTATAAGATAATCTTTTCTTTTTTCTGCCTCATCTGCAGCTTCGCCGCCCGGATAGTGCTCGATTATCCGGTTATAACTGTGTACTGCGTCTATCGCATTATCCATCGTTTCGTATACCGATCCCAATTCAAGATAGAAACGTTCCTCCGATTCAGCATTCCCAATCCGGTCTAATCCTTTTCCAAGTATAACAGCAGCTTCCCTAAACATTCCGTTCTCTTTCAGTACTTCCGCCCAGTCCACAAAAAGATCTGCTGAATGAAAACTATCGGATGCTCTGACAATATTCTCCGTATATAACGTAATGTCAACAGGCACTTCAGCCGTATGTACAGTGCTGAGGAATACCCTGAAGGCATCAGCTTCAAAGTCTTCTATAATTCTTTGTTCAGGGCTGAAAAACCGGTCGCCGGAAAACAGTTCTCTAAGTGTATTAAAAGCTTCTTCCTCTTTGCCTGCGGTTTTCTGAGTTTTTCCCAGAAAATACAAAACTCTGTATCGAGCCGGATCGCCCTCAAGCTCAATCGCTGCCGCAGCTAATGCACTTTCTGCTTCTTCATAGTTATTTTCAAAATATCGGGAATTTCCCAAAAGCATACCTGCTTTGCCTTTTATTTCAATAGGAATTCCGGTCACTCCCAGAAGATCATTTAACAGCGTTTCCGCATCACTGTATCTTTGATGAGAAATATAGTAGCGGGTTAGCCAAAGTACTGCATCATGATATATAAATGAGCTTTTATCTGTGTTCGATATAACAGAGTTTAATGATTCTTCAGCTGATGAATATTGCCTGAGCCTGAATTGATAAGTTCCCTTAAGAAACAATGCCATTTGTTTTGATGAATCATCAGCATTTGATCTTCTTATCCTGTCGAGTTCCCGCACAGCCTTGAGGAGTTCTCCATTCCCGGCATAGATCTTTGCAAGCTGGATCAATGAGGAGTAGTAATAACTGTTTTCCGGATAATTATCTGCCAGGTCATGTAATGCTTTATATGCTTTCTGATGCTCTCCTAATCTAAGATATATCTCTGCACCCCGGTACAATCCCCTGGCAGCATAGTCTTCATTATCGAAAAGGCTCTTTGCAGAAGCTGAGAAAAGGTCAGCTGCCTTTTCCAGATTACCCATTTTAACATGGCATTCAGCCTGCTGGAACCAAGCATCGCCGTATTGATCTCCATAAGGATAAACGGCAGTATATTTCTGGAAAGCCTTGAAAGCTCTTTCGTAATCTTCAAGTGCAAGGTAAGCTTCACCGATCCTATACTGTGACTGTTGTGAACGAACACCCTCAGGATTATTTTCCTGAAACCGCTTGAAGATATCTATCGCGGCATGAAAATGACCGTTGTCGTATAGTATCTGCCCGTACCTGAAATCAGCTTCAGGACCGGAGGCCGTTTTGATCCTCTGCGCTGAAACATCAGTACTGCAAAAAAGCAGAGTTATCAATGACAGGGCAGAAATATTTTTCAGAAATCTGGTTCTTTTTCTCTTCATTTTGATATCCGATTAGATTTAATCGTCCAAAATTGTCAATGACGCATACTGTGCCAGGAGTTTTTTTAGAATCCCGCCATCAAAGAGGATCTGCAGTTTGGTTTTATTTCCTGTCCCATCAACAGTCTGTATAATTCCGATACCGAAATCAGGATGGCTTATCCTCTGTCCGGGTTGATATCTGGAGTTTGACGGTGTTGATTGAACATGTGCAGTCCGGGATTTTTTCTCCGGAGAATGAAATGAAATCGAAGGTTCATAACCGGGACCAAGGATCGTGGATTTATCAATTTCCCGCAGAAACCTCGAGGGAACACATTGCAGCATCGAGTCGTATTTCCATCGAGTCCGAGAATGCGTCAGATACAGTACATCCCTTGCCCTTGTGAGCGCTACATACATCAACCGTCTCTCTTCTTCAAGAGACTCGGGATCCTCAAAAGCAGAGGATAAAGGGAATACACCGTCCTCAAGTCCGGATATGAAAACAACCGGGAATTCAAGTCCCTTGGCTGAATGAACAGTCATAAGGGATACTCTCTGCTGATTACTATCCCAGTCGTCTATATCTGTGATCAAAGCGATCTGGGTGATATAATCCTCAATTGTAGAATCCGGATTATCTGATGTGTATTCTTCAATTGCTCTTAAAAGCTCCTTTACATTATCGATCCTGTCAACACTTGATGCATCCGATTCGGCTTTCAGTTGGTTAATCATCTGGATCTCCTCAATCAGTGAAGATACCAGTTCAACCAGTGATACTTTATTTCTCAGCTTTTTATACTTTGTGATCAGCTTATAGAAATCCTTTATAGTCTCTTTTCGTTTAGCTGGGATACCGTTTATCTTTTCGACATCCTTTAATGAATGATAAAAATTATTTCCATTTTTTATTGCAAATTCATCAAGTTTCACAAATGTCTGTTTACCAAGCCCCCTTGGAGGATAATTCAGAATCCTTTTCAGACTTACCGAGTCATTTTGATTGACAAGTATTCTGAGATATGCAAGTATGTCTTTGATCTCTTTTCTGTCATAAAATTTAAAACCGCCTACTACCTTGTAAGGTATTGAATAGCTTCTCAGACTGTCTTCAATCAGCCGGGAATGTGAATTCAGTCTGTACAGAATGGCAAAATCATCCCAGTTCCATTTCTCCCTCGAAACTTCAGCGAGGATATTTTGGGCAACATATCCCGACTCTTCCCTGTCAGAATCCACACAGCAAACCGTGATCTTCTCACCTACATCCCTGTTCGTCCAGAGATTTTTTCCATGTCTGAACCGGTTATTTCCGATTACAGAATTTGCTGCCTTCAAAATATTCTTCGTTGATCGGTAATTCTGTTCAAGTCTTATCGTAGTTGCTCCGTGAAAATCGTGCTCAAAATGCAATATATTTTTTATTTCAGCACCTCTCCATCTGTAAATGGACTGATCATCATCACCGACGACACATATATTATGGTGTTTTGAAGCTAGCTGCAGCAGAATCTGGTATTGAGCAAAATTTGTATCCTGGAATTCGTCGACCAGGATATGCCTGAACCTTTTTTGGTAGAGCGCCAGAACATCCGGATTGTTCTTAAAAAGCAGATAGACATTTACAAGCAGATCGTCGAAATCCATTGCATTGCTTCTGACAAGGTAATCTCTGTACTCTCTGTATACAGGCAGGATCATGTCCTTTTTCAGGATATCAGTATCCATATCTTCATATAATTCAGGCGTAATAAGCCTGGATTTCAGACTGCTGATTTGATTTATTATCTGCTGAGGAGAATAATCGCCAAGTTCAAAATTTTTATTTTTCACTACATCTTTCAACGCCTTGAGCTGATCGTCTTCATCATATATAGAATAATGGCTTGTATAGCCTATCTTGCGGGCTTCTCTTCTGAGTATACGGGCAAATATCGAATGGAACGTTCCGAGCCAGACCTTCATATCCTTTGAATGCAAGAGGCTGAGAACACGCTGTCTCATTTCGGATGCGGCCTTGTTAGTAAAAGTCAGTGCAAGGATTTTTTCCGCGCTTGCTGCTCCGCAGGCGATCAGGTATGCGATCCTATAGGTAACCACGCGGGTTTTACCGCTTCCTGCACCTGCCAGAACAAGCACCGGCCCTTCTATATTCTCAACCGCCTTCTGCTGCTCCGGATTCAGATCCTTCTCCCAGGAAAAAAACAGATTATTTCCCTTTTGGCTTTTTCTTTTTTGGGTATAACTCATATATTTCTGATCACCGTTTTGGGGGTGGGGATTTCTTCCTGTTCTCTCTTCGTAGCCTGTCAAGAATCTTCTTAGCCTTCAGATGCTCTGCCTGTGTTTTAGAGAAAGTGTGATACCCCTCTCCGGTAGCAACAAAGTACATATAATTGTCGTCGGTGGGATTTGCAGCTGCTATTATCGATTTGATTCCCGGATTATTTATCGGTCCGGGTGGAAGCCCTCTGTACCTGTAGGTATTATACGGTGAGTCTATTTCGAGGTCCTTGTTCAGCAGCCTTCTGGGACCGTCCGGAATTATATATTGTATAGTCGGATCTGCCTGGAGCCTCCATCTTTTTTTAAGTCTGTTATTAAAAACTGCCGATATCTTTGCTCGCTCATCATCATGTACAGCCTCTCCCTCGATTATCGATGCGAGTGTTATCAACTGATGAAGATTGAAATTCAGCGATGCGGCTTTTTCCATGATTTCCGGGGTAATGTTTCCCCTGAATTCACTGATCATTTTCTCGATTATCTCTTTCTCGGTCACACCCCATGTAAAAAAATAGGTGTCCGGATATAAGTATCCTTCAAGGGATTTCTGCTCTATACCCATTTCTCTCACAAACTCAGAATCGCTAACCAGACTGCAAAAATGTACAGAATCTATTTCCAGTTTCCTCGCGTAGATAGAAGCTATCTCTTTTGCTGTCAATCCTTCTGCAATAGTGATTCTTTCGCTCATCACTTCTCCGGATGTAAGCTGGATGATCAACGTGTAGTTTGAGCTGTTCGGTTCAATTCTGTATTTACCAGCCTTGATCTTGTTATCAAGCCCGAGAATGCCTATCGACCAGACGAAATGCCTTTCATTTGATATCAGGCCGCTACCCTGGAGGTCAGATGCGATTTTAACAAGTGGAGTGCCTCTGGGAATGATGAAAATCCTGGATTCTTCGCCTTTGTTCAAACTGTCATTTGATAGGAATAAAATATAGTAATTATAAGACAGGAAGACAAAAGACGTAACAAAGAAAAACGAAAAAAGCCCGCCATAAAGGAATTGTCTCTTGTAAAAGAAATAGAGAAGTAAACCTAAAAAAATAACAAGTGAAACAATTATTATAGAAAAAAAAGCTGTAATACTCATGTCTATGGCAGTAAAAATTTTTGTTTATAAGATTTCAGTCTTTCTTCGAGTTTTTCCATTGAGAGTTCCATAAGAGAATTCATTCCGAAATCTTCGCAAAGAAAAGCCGCCGTACATGTACCATATGCCATTGCTCTTTTCAGGGTTTTGGAATCGATCTTATCGTGTTTTGCAATATACCCCATGAATCCACCGGCAAAAGAATCACCCGCACCCGTTGGATCTACCACAGACTCCAGAAGAAATGCCGGAAGAATGAAAAACTCATTGTCATGAAAGAGGATCGAGCCGTGCTCACCTTTCTTGATTATTACGATATCCGGGCCCATCTCAGTTATCTTCTTTGCGGCCGTTACAAGGTTCTGCTCGTCCGTAAAATCCATTATTTCAGAATCATTCAGAATAATCATATCGACCTTTGCCAGGACTTTCTCCAGAGACGATCTGAAATCATCGATCCAGAAATTCATCGTATCCAAAGCAGTCAGCTTCGGTTTGTCTACCTGCTCCAATACCTGAAGCTGAAGCTCCGGATGAATATTGGCAAGAAACAGATATTGCGAATCTTTGAAAGTATCCGGTATCTGCGGTTTGAATGAAGCGAATACATTCAGTTCCGTACTCAGGGTATCCCTTATATTCATATTCTTGTGATATCTTCCTTTCCACCTGAAGGTCTTGCCTTCCTCAACTACTATCCCGCTGAGGTCAGCGCCCCGTTTCTTCAGGAAATCAAGATCACTAAGATTATAATCTTCACCGACGACTCCTACAATCCTTGTCTCAGTGAACATACTCGATGCAGCGCTGAAATGGACTGCCGATCCTCCCAGCGCATCGTCAACCTCACCAAAAGGAGTTATTACAGAATCATATGCTATTGAACCTACGACCAGTAATGACATAATTTTCCTCAATTTTCATTGTTATTATCTTTTATATATGTTTTTTCCGCATCACCCCACAACTCCTCCAATTTATAAAAGTCTCTTGAATCCCTGTGAAAAATATGAACGACTACATCTACAAAATCCATCAACACCCAGGTACCGGTATTCTGACCTTCTGTATGCCAGGGCTTTATTTTATCTACTGCTAATCCGTCAATAATAGCATCTGTAATAGCCATTACCTGTTTATCGGAATCTCCTGTACAGATCACGAAATAATCCGACATATTTGTAAGCTTCCTCAGATCGAGAATTACTACATCTTCGGCCTTCTTTGTCAGGGATAATTCCGCTATCTTCTTCGCTATTTCATAAACCTGTATACTTTTCTTTCCGGGCAAAAGTTCATACCTTTATAAAAATTTCAGGCTAACGCCTGAACGGATTAAAATTCCTGTAGTCTTTTCCTATAATCACTTCAACATTCACGGAATCCGGTGTTCCTGTATCATAAGTCATGTTTGTTACACCGAGCAAGTCGGCTACTGTCTTTCCGTGGTGCCCGGCAGTATCCTTTTCAATAACAATAGTCTGTGGATAATTGAAATTATCCGCATTGCCGGCATCTATCACCTCAATCGAATTTGTTCTGAGGTATTCCGAGAGCCTGTCTGCCAGCCCGGATACACCGCAGCCGTTCAGCACCCGAACCTTCGCAGGGGGAGGTGGTATAGGTTCTTCAGTCTCCGGATCTGAACCTGCTATAGGTACAATAATATGGAATACCAGAACGTATAGAACGACAACGGCCGCCACCCCTGCTGCAATCTTTTTCAGTAGGGAGGGATCGAATTGAGGCCGTTCAATTTTTTCCTTAGCTTCCCTTAGTTCTCTCTGTTTTCTTTTTACCATAAAAATAACCGGTTGTCCTTGCCCGGTCCATTCTGGTTATAATGTTAGAATATTTTTATTTTACCTCTGCCGGGAAATCATCCCGGATCAGGATTCAAAACTCTATTTCAATGGTCCTCGTTTTAATATAAAAAGAATACATTTAAATTGTCAACTCTTTTTAGGTTATTTCGAACCGCTTAAAGAAGTCCTGTCAACGCCTCAAGATGTTCCGGTGTATTTATCCCGAATGTCTGATCCGGGTAAGGTGTTTTCCAGACTGAAACAGGTATATCCCTATTTCTCAGGATCTCGATCATATCAGTAATATAGAATTCTTCCTGGGAATTATTGTCTTGTATCTCTGAAAGGTTATCGAACAGCGGTCCTGATCTGAATATCAGTATTCCTGTGTTGATCTCTCGAATTTTCAGTTCTTCTTCAGATGCATCTTTGTGCTCTACGATCTTATGAAGTCTGTTTTGCTGATCCCTTACTATTCTTCCATACCCGGTTGGATCATCATAATCTGCGGTTAAAACCGTTGCACCTGAATCCGACTCTTTGTGAAAACTGATAAACTGTGTAAGGACATCACCGGATATCAGTGGAACGTCACCGTTTAGCACCATGACATCGCCGTGAAATCCAACGAAATCAGCGGCGGCTTGCTGGACAGCATGGCCTGTCCCCAGCTGCTGTTCCTGAATTGCGAAATCAAGGCCATTGAATTTATCAAGGTGTCCGATCAGCTGGTCTTTACCGAATCCTGCAACAATGACCGTTTTTTCAAGTCCCAGCTTCAACACTGTCTCGACAATATAATCGATGATCGGTTTATCTCCCAGCTTGAAAAGTACCTTCGGAAACTCTCCTCCCATTCTCTTTCCCTTTCCCGCCGCAAGTATTACAACAGCCGTCTTGTTCATATTCTTTATCTTACTCCCGGATTTACAATGATATTATCAATTAGCCTGGTCCTGCCTGCAAAACCTGCGATCGCGATAACGGTTCTGCCTGTGATCGATTTTACAGGTTTGAACGTTTTAACATCGGCAAAAAGAATGTAATCGAGTTTCATTCCCTTGAATTCTCCGAATTTTGATCTCATTCTTCTTTCGATAGCCGCGCACCTTATTATGCCGTACCTAATAGCCTTTTCACCTGTTTTCAAAGCGCTTATCAGTGACAGTGCATTATTCCTCAATTCATTTGATAAATAAACATTTCTTGAGCTCAATGCCAGCCCGTCTCGCTCCCTGACAGTCGGGCATATCTCTACTTTGACAGGCATGTTCAGATCCTTGACCATTTTTTTAATGACTAATGCCTGCTGAATATCTTTCTGCCCGAGATAAAGAATATCTGTGCGGACAGTGTTCAATAATTTCAAGACAATTGTAGTAACACCGTTGAAATGTGTCGGTCTGGATACCCCTTCTCCGATTTTCGTGATGCTGCCGACCGATACATACGTGTCAAAACCATCTGGATACATCTCGCTGTTATTCGGCAGAAAGACCGTATCGACTCCCCTTTCTCTTAGTAACTTCAAATCTCTTTTCAAGTCTCTTGGATACCTTGCGAGATCTTCATTTGGAGCGAACTGCATGGGATTCACATAGACGCTTACAACTGTATGATCACAATTTTTTAACGACCTGTCAACCAGGCTCAGATGACCCTCATGAAGATAGCCCATAGTAGGAACAAATCCGATCTTAATTCCGTCAGATGCGACCTTCCTCAGGTAGGACTGAATACTTTTAATTTTCTTGTATATCTTCATAATTCCTGAGATTAAAATCTGGTGAAGTTCTCAGCAAACTGTTTTAACCCCATTCCCTCTATTGGCACTGGAATGAAACACAATATGAATATTAACAGGCACAGCAGGCCTATCAGCTTTCTCTTCATATCGAGCGGTTCCATAGATGTATGAGCTGTTGGATGTTTTATTTTCATTACAAGTGATAAAATTATCCAGACAAACCATCCCCACCAGAAGAAAGTCAGCGGAAACAGAGCAATAAAGGCTCCGAATCCCAGGATTGTCTGCTTTTTACCGATCAATGAATAGGCTATGTGTCCTCCATCGAGCTGCCCTATCGGCAGCAGGTTGAATGCGGTCACAAGCAGTCCAACCCATCCTGCAAAACCAACCGAGGAAATATAAACTGTAAATCCGTCCGGGATATCGCCTATAATATATTTCATCGCTATTTTCATAAAAAGCGGATCTCCGAACGTAAGAGCGCCAGCAGCATCGGCCACCTCTCTGACTTCCGCAGTATGGAGTCCGTATATTATTGCCGGAACAGTTACCACGAAACCAGCTATCGGACCAGCGGCCCCAATATCAAAAAGCGCTTTATTTGTAGTAATAGGCGATTTTATCCGAATTACTGCTCCAAGAGTACCTATTATTGTCGGAGCCGGTATAAAGAACGGTAGAGTTGCATTCACTCCATGTCTCCTGCACATGTAATAATGCCCGAATTCATGTAGTCCGATAATGCCCAGCAGTGTTCCGGAAAAGGGAACTCCAAGCCTTAACTGCCAGATACTTTCGAACGGATTCCCGCCCTCAAGGATCGATCCCATGAATAATGTGGAACCTACAGTCAAAATAAATAGAACTATATTCAGCGCTTTTTTCTGAGGCTGCCGGACATACCCCGGCTCACCCTGAGGATAGTCTGGAATTTCAGTCCGGTAAGGAGGATAATTATACTCCATATACTCACTTTCAATTATATGATCAGATCGTTTAACCTGGTAATATAAACATTCTTTTATTAAAGTTCATTACTTTTATACGATCAGAATGCCGTCAGGTCTTCCTTGAAAGACTGTTACACATTAGCCGGCCAAAAAAAACATTGAGTTTTGAGCCTGAGACACATTTTCCACAGGCAGTTAAGACTTGGAATTTCGGAAAAAATTCCATATATTTTACTTTTTAACTTTGAGACCGAAGTCGTTGCATAATTTAACTTTAGGGCAGTACGTCACAGGAAGCTCTTTAATTCACGGATTGGATCCCAGAACTAAATCTCTTATATTGTTAATCCTCGTGTTTCTTACAATGACTAACTGGAGCGCAGGGATCCTTGTTTTCCTTTATACACTGCTGATCATCTTTTTCTACATATCAAGAGTTCATTTAACTGTCTATGTAAAACAGTTACAAGTTTTTTTACTGATATTTGGTTTAACTTTCTTTCTGCACGCATTATTTACAAAGGGGGATGTAATATTCAATATCCCTTATACAGGTCTCGAAATTACTTATCAAGGTTTAAGATCAGGGACTTTTTTCAGTGCAAGGCTTTTTCTTATCGTGGCGTTCTCCGTTGTTATGATGGTAACAACCTCACCGACTGAAATGGTCAGCGGTATTGAAAAAACTCTTCGTCCTTTGAAAAAGACAGGTATTAAAACTGACAGGGCTGCATTGCTACTGGGCATTACTATCAGGTTCATTCCGATATTGTTCGAGGAAGCTGAAAGGATCAAGACAGCGCAGATATCGAGAGGCGCTGATTTCAAGGGCAGCATTGTCAACAGGATCAGAGGAATATCCTCTCTGGTAATCCCGCTTTTTATTTCGGTTTTCAGACGGGCAGACACACTTGCTCTTGCCCTGGAATCGAGAGGCTATCCGGGAAATACGGAAAGGACGTATTTCTATGAATCACGATTCGGGAAAAATGATCTGAGGGCATTAATTCTTATAAGTTTAACAGCCGCAGCAGTGATCGTAATTTGAGCGCCAGAATTAAAGCTTCGGTCAGATATGACGGCACGGACTTTTGCGGATGGCAGGTTCAACCGGATATTAGAACCGTACAGGGTGAGATTGAGAAAGCCCTGCTTACAAGATTTGGAAGCAGTATACGGATCACCGGTTCAGGCCGGACCGACACGGGCGTCCATGCTGAACAGCAGATAATCCATTTTGACTGTCCGGAGGATGAGGATAACCTGAAACTTCTAAGAGCAATGAATTCTCTTTTACCCGAAGATATCAGCATTGTACACCTGGAGAAAACACATCCCGGTTTTCACGCAAGGTTTGATGCCGTCAGCAGACAGTACAGGTATAATATCCATTCTGAATATTCAGCCCTGGATAGGAGATTCAGCTGGGAGATCTCTTCTGAATTAAATGTAGAGAAGATGAGAAGCGCTTTGGATAACCTGACCGGTACACATGACTTTGAGCCATTTTCGAAACTGAATCCGGAAATCAATAATTATAAATGTACGGTTTTCCATACTGATATTATTGAAAAAGACAAAAGGATCGAATTCAGGATAAGATCAAACAGGTTTATGCACGGAATGGTCAGGGCAATAACAGGGACTCTGACAGATATAGGAAGGGGTACTTTAGAGCCAGGTATAATCAGGAATATCCTGGTAAACAATGACAGATCAAGAGTTTCGAGCCTTGCCCCTGCAAACGGATTATGTCTTGAGAAAGTCAATTACTGATAATGGAATTTAAATCAAACTATACAATTATAGGAGAATTACCAAATGAAGATCTTTATTGATACAGCCAATATAGACGAGATCAAAGAAGCCGCCAGCCTCGGCGTTCTTGATGGTGTTACGACTAATCCATCATTGATGGCAAAGGAAACCGGAACATATCCGGATAAACTGAAAGAGATCTGCGAAGTAGTAAAAGGGCCGGTCAGCGCTGAGGTTATAAGCCTTGACTCTGAAGAAATGTTCAAAGAGGGTAAGGAACTTGCAAAGATAGCTGACAATATAAATATAAAGGTTCCCATCACAATGGAGGGCCTGAAAGTCATAAAAAGATTCACCGGTGAAGGTATCCCGACCAACTGCACACTGATATTTCAGCCAACCCAGGCTTTACTGGCAGCGAAGGCGGGAGCAACTTTCGTCAGTCCTTTTATCGGCAGGATCGATGACATGACCAGTTTCGGGATGGATATGATACGGGACATAGTAACGATCTATGACAACTATGAAATAGAAACTCAGATCATTTCAGCCAGTATCAGGAATACCCTGCACGTTGTTGAATCCGCCCTTTCCGGCGCCGATATTGCTACTATCCCGTTCAAGGTCATTAACCAGATAATTAAACATCCGTTAACGGATATAGGAATAGAAAAATTCCTGAAAGACTGGGAAAAAGTAGAAAAATAAACTGTTAAAATCATGAAAACTCAAAGAAACATTGCATATTTCTTTTTGTTGATCGCCCTGATACTCCTTATCAGGGAATACAGAAAGAGCCCAGCTGCTGAAAACAACGCAGTTTTAGACGTTGCCGAAAATGTCGTAACCGGAGAGCGGGCGCGTTCTTTCAGTGTTTACGCAGACAGCGGTGCGTTTCAGCTTGTTGAGTCCAGGCGAAATGCTATCACAGTAGCTGTACAGAATTCAATGCCTGCTGTTGTCGGTATCAGCGTTAAAGCCACTCAGCGTGTACCTGTATTCCAGGATTCTTTTTACAGGCGTTTCTTCGGGGATATTATGAGAGAGCAGCAGGTCAGCGGATTAGGATCCGGATTCATTGTGTCTAATGACGGGTATATTATAACGAATGACCACGTTGTGGAGGCAGCTACAGAAATACGGGTTACTTTGCCCGGAGGAGAATCCTATCTCGCGGAGAAAGTCCACAGCGACAGATTAACCGATATAGCTCTCCTGAAAATAGATGGTGAAAACCTCCCTACGGTTAACCTCGGAAACTCTGATGACATTTACCTGGGCGAATGGGTAATTGCAATGGGCAATCCATTCGGACTGTCTGATATGAATAACAAACCGATAGTCACTGTTGGTGTGATCAGCGCAACCGAGCAAAACTTCGGAATGGATGGGAACAACCGTATTTATGAGGATATGATACAGACCGATGCCTCGATCAACCACGGGAACAGCGGGGGCCCTCTGATCAATGGAAGCGGTGAAGTTATCGGTATGAATACTTTCATCTTCACTGGAGGAACCGGTGAAGGCAATATTGGATTAGGTTTCGCTATTCCCATTAATAAAATAATGGAAATCGTAAATGAGCTTCAGACAAAGGGCGAAATAGAGCGCGCTAACTATACCGGTTTGTCGATCGCTAATATTACCCGTTACCTTGCCCGGAGGCTTAACCTGAGAACAACAAACGGTGCGATCGTCTCAGGTGTAGATAAAAACAGCCCTGCAGAGAGAGCCGGGCTGCAGGTGGCAGATGTTATCATCCAGATCTTTGACCGGCAGATCAGATCTGCTCCGGATGCAACCAGGGCATTTAAAGAGAGAGGACTTCGCCCGGGTGATACCGTCCCTATGACTATTATCCGCAATGGACAAGCGTACAGTTTAACAATGACAGTAGAAAGAAAAGAATAAAACAGAATGGAAAACATTATATGATAGAACGATATAACCTGCCCGAAATAGCGAATATCTGGAAAGACGAAAGCAGATTCACATACTGGAAGGATATTGAACTCGCTGTCTGCAGAGCACAGGCTAAGCTTGGAAACATTCCGGGAGAGGCCCTGAAGACAATCGAAGAAAAGGCCGATTTCAATATAGACCGTATCAATGAGATTGAGGAAGAAGTCCAGCATGATGTTATAGCCTTTCTGACAAGTATGGCGGAATTCATTGGTCCCGATTCCAGGTATGTTCATCTCGGAATGACATCATCCGATCTTTTAGATACTACTCTGGCTCTTCAATGCAGGGAAGCCGGAAAACTGATCTTGAAAGTACTTGATGAATTAATAGATGTTACGAAAAAGCAGGCATTAAAATATAAAGACCAGGTTATGCTTGGACGTACACACGGGGTTGCTTCCGAACCTATTACTTTAGGTATGAAACTCGCTCTCTGGTATACTGAGCTGATCAGATCCAGAACAAGGATCGAACGGGCCGTAGAAGGTGTCTCTTTCGGACAGATTTCCGGAGCCGTTGGAACCTTCGCTTATGTAGATCCCCGGATCGAGGAGCTGGTCTGCGAAGAGTTGGGCTTAAAGCCTGCCCCGGTATCAACACAGGTGATACAGCGCGACAGGCATGCTGAATTTCTCACCTCTCTTGCACTGCTGGCTGCATCTCTGGAGAAATTTTCTACTGAAATCAGACACCTGCACCGGACCGAAGTAGCTGAAGTCGAAGAACCTTTCGGAAAAAAGCAGAAAGGCTCATCTGCGATGCCGCATAAAAAGAATCCGATAGTATGCGAGCGCCTGACAGGTATGGCGAGGCTTGTACGGACTAATGCCTTGGCAGGAATCGAGAATATCTGCCTCTGGCATGAACGTGATATTTCTCACTCATCAGTTGAAAGGATCATCCTGCCGGACAGCACATCGATCGTTTATTACATGATCAGGAAATTCATCCATACTGTGGAATATATGAAAGTCAATCCTGAAAATATGAAGAAGAATCTTGACCGTGTTGAAGGACTTATATTCTCACAGGGACTGCTTCTGAAATTGTCTAAAAAAGGTTTTACAAGAGAAAAAGCCTACGATGTAGTGCAATCTGCCGCTATGCAGGCCAGGGAACACGGTGGTTTCCAGGACCTGATAAGATCTGATTCTGAAATCAAAGAACTTCTATCCGATGAAGAGATAGATGATTGCTTTAATCTAAAGAATTTCACTAAAAATATAGATCATATCTTCCGCAAGGCAGGATTGCTATAGAATAATATCTGAACCGATCACTTTTCAGATTTGTTATTATTGAACCGGAAAATAAAAGGAAAAATATAAATCAGTGTTGAACAGGAGGAAATTGTGGAAAAAAAGGAAAAGCTGTATGATGGAAAATCGAAAACCTTATATGCTACCGATAAACAGGATGTACTGCTTCTGGAATTCAAAGATGATATAGCGTCTCTCGATGCATCAAAGAAAGGAAAAATCAAGAATAAAGGGAGCGCCAACAGTAAAATATCAGCCCAGATATTTACCTACCTTAGCAGCTATAACGTCAAAACGCATTTTATACAGGAATCCGGCGATAAGGGATTATTCATCAAGAAGCTTGAACCCATACTTATCAGGGTGTTGATGAGAAATATTGCAGTTGGTGATCTCTGCGAGAGATTTGATCTTGAAGAAGGCACGGAGCTTTCTTCTCCGATACTCGAAATGTATCTCAAAAATGACGATCTCAAGAATCCGCCTATTAATGAATATCACGCCTATTCCCTCCAGATCGCAACACAGGAAGAAATCAAGCAGATGTCAAAAAATGCTTTGAAGATCAATGCAGTTTTGAAATCCTTTTTTCATAGAAGAAAACTGAAACTTATCGATTTTACGGTTGAATTCGGAAAGAACCAGGATGAGATTTTTGTAGCAGATGAGATATCCCCTGACACTTTTACTGTTCTGGATACGGAATCAGACACACTGTATGATAAAACTTTTTATCTGAAGAATTTAAGTAAATCGGAGAAGATCTACGCAGAGCTTCTGGACAAAATGGCAGAATAAATCTGAAAAAACCTCTTGCTCTTTACTCAATAAAGAGATATTTTATACGTGGACTAAAATTAATTAGAATAAATATTTTTATTTATAGCAATAGAAACAGAACTGTAAAATGGCACGTGAAGGATACCCCTTTTTAGCCGGAAGCTTTGGGGGAGCTGTTATAACAGGCATTGCAGGAGCCTATATTGACAGCATTGTTCTTATATATATATCACTAGGTCTAATGTTTGCCTGGCTTTTCATGATGCTGTTCTTCCGCGATCCGGAAAGAGAGATCACCGCCGGACCTGACGAAATAGTATCTCCCGGCGACGGATTAATAGTATCGATCGCTGATGAAGATGATGATGCGTTCTTCAACGGAAAGGTAAAGAGAATTTCTGTATTCCTTTCAGTATTCGACGTACATGTCAACAGGGTTCCCATAGACGGAATCGT
Organism: bacterium; assembly: GCA_028278455.1. GTDB lineage: Bacteria > SM23-31 > SM23-31 > SM23-31 > SM23-31 > JANQEH01. The sequence goes on along the minus strand of JANQEH010000243.1, from coordinate 26,128 downwards.
CGAGTTTTATAAATACAGAAAAGGATCTTTTAAAGCGGCGTTTAAGGAAGATGCATCTGAAAAAAATGAGCAAACTGTGATCGGTATCGTAAAAGATAACCGCAGGATCGTTTTTAAACAAATCGCAGGACTCATTGCCAGAAGGATAATTTGTTATCTTGAAAAAGGTCAAAGTGTAAAGGCCGGTGACAGGTGCGGAATAATCCGCTTTGGATCAAGGATCGATATTGTTGTTCCATATAATACGGAAATTTACGTTAATAAAGGGCAGAGGGTAAAGGGAGGTAAATCCATAATAGGAAAATTCCATGATGAAGAATAAACTACAGGCATTACCGCATTTTTTCACGTTATCGAACCTGTTTTTGGGTTTCTGGGCGATCCTGTTTGTTTCCAGAGATAATTATGTGACTGCAGCGGTGTGCATAATTTTTGCAGGTATATGCGATGACCTGGACGGCAGGATTGCGCGTCTTACAAAGTCATTCTCCAAATTCGGCAAAGAACTCGATTCGCTGGCGGACAGCATTTCATTCGGAGTTGCTCCTGCCTTTCTTGTTTATAAATCCAATTTCAGTCAGATCGGACCATGGGGTACGGTTTTTTGCTTCATCTTTCTCCTTGCCGGTATTTTCAGGCTTGCGAGATTCAATGTTATTACTAAAGGATTTAAGAAATCAACATACAGGGGACTGCCGATCCCCATCGCAGCGGTTACAATTTCGTCTTTCGTACTTTTCGCGGATTTCTATTTTAATACGATCGAAATTCAGAGTGTCTTCCTGATTTTTATTCCCGGACTGTCCCTTTTAATGGTCTCCAGTATCGGGTATGAACCAATACCAAAACTGAATTTCAACCGAAGCCTGAAATCGAATATAAAACCGCTAGCTTATTTCGTTTGTTTTGTCTTTATTTTCTTTTTTCCGAGACAATTGTTTTTCCCATGTGTTCTGGCTTATGTATTTAACGGTATAATAATGTCGCTATACGCTCTGGTAAGGGCTGATAATGATACTGCCGAAACGCAGGTAGATGAAGAAAAGATCGTAAAATAATAAATTTACAGGAAGGTCCCGGATATGCGGCGTATTCCGTTCAGGATTTTATTGTTGTATATTATTCTTGGGGCTGTAACAGGCTCATTGATAGGTGAATTTGCCGGCTGGATCTTACCGGAAGGTGTCGTAAAAGAGTTTTTTACCAGATCGGTCGTTCCCGGATTTGACCCGGTTCAGCTGAATCTTATAATTATTACTTTGACATTAGGATTCACTTTCAAACTCAATATTTCGGGTTTATTCGGAATTATTATAGCAGTATATATTTTGAAATGGTATAGATAAATGTTATATGAATATATGCTGTCTTCATAGAAGTCGGGGTTGTTAAACCGAATCAATTTTATTTCAAGGATATGTTATGTTTGGATTAGGTACGCAAGAAATAATAGTAATTTTCTTAGTCCTGCTTTTACTTTTCGGCGGTAAAAAGCTGCCTGAATTAGCAAGAGGATTAGGTAAGGGAATAAGAGAGTTTAAAAAAGCTACTACAGAGATAGAGGAAGATATAAAATCAGCAAGCGAAATTGAGGAAAAATCTTCCAAACCAAAAGAATAAATTTTAATATAAACTTCTTTTTGTACTCCCTGCCATTTTACTATCTGCAGATTAACCCGACAAACCGGGTTATTAATTTCTAATAATAAACTCGTATTACGGATGCTTGACATACTGGCCTCATTAAACCAGATACAGAGCAGAAAGAGATCTCTTGAGTCACTAGTTGCCGATACGATCAATGGTATCAGATCTGGAGATGAATTCAATATTTTTCTGGATATCTACGAAGATAACAGTCTGGCAAAAGCGGTTGAGATAGATATTAAGATAGAACAGGGTACAGCCGGAAAACTCGCCGGTTGTATTATAGCTGTCAAGGATAATATCTGTGTAAGCGGGCAAAAACTCACCTGTGGATCGAAAGCTCTCGAGAAATACATCACCCCTTACAGCGCAACTGTCATCAAGAAATTAGAAGATGAAGATGCTATTGTGATCGGGAAAACAAATATGGATGAATTCGCGATGGGATCTTCAAACGAACATTCATATTTCGGCCCGGTACGCAATCCTGATGCGCCGGACCGTGTCCCCGGAGGATCCAGCGGAGGATCTGCGGCGGCTGTTGCAGGTAATTTTGTTCCCGTTTCGCTGGGATCCGATACTGGTGGATCTATCAGGCAACCTGCTGCTTTCTGCGGGATCTGCGGTATGAAGCCGTCATACGGGAGAGTATCCAGATATGGACTTACTGCGTTTGCATCATCCTTCGACCAAATCGGCCCGATGGCTCGCACAGTTGACGATATTTCGCTTATCCTTGAGGTTATTTCAGGCTATGATCCTGCCGACAGCACTTCAATTAGAGCTGATGTTCCGGAATACTCTGCAGAGATTATGAATGAGCAAAAGGATATGACTATCGGAATCCCGAAAGAGTTCTTTAACGAGGAATTGGACAGTGAGATCAGAAACGCTATAGAGAGTAAAATCGAACAATTGGCTTCTGATGGAACCAGGATCGAAGAAATAAGCCTCCCGCATATAACCTGTTCTGCGGCGGTTTATTACATCCTCGGTAATGCTGAAGCGTCTTCCAATCTCGCAAGATATGACGGAATAAGGTACGGCTGTTGCGCTGAAAACGCAGAAGAACTCGAAGCTGTATACTCCAAAAGCCGCGCTGAAGGATTTGGTGAAGAGGTTAAAAGGAGGATCATCCTCGGCACTTATGTTCTCAGTGCCGGATATTATGAAGAATACTATGGAAAGGCTCAAATGGTAAGAAAAATGATTGCAGAGGAATTGAACGATACATTTAATAAGGTCGATTTTATTATCTCTCCTGTTACTCCCACTCCTCCTTTCAGATTGGGTGAAAAAACCGACGAGCCGCTTAATATGTATCTCAATGATATATTTACGATACCAGCTAATCTTGCAGGCCTTCCCGCACTGTCGGTACCATGCGGAACGACATCCGGCAGGCTTCCTGTAGGACTTCAGATAATGGGAAGATATTGCGATGATTTGTCTGTATTGAAGCTTGGAAAACTGATCGAGCGCTACAATAAGTAGTTTGATAGAGTAAATCTATGTATATACCTGTCATAGGAATTGAAACTCATGTTCAGCTGAAAACTGAAACCAAGATTTTCTGTGGGTGTGCGAACCGTTATGGAAATGCACCCAATACTCTTGTTTGTCCCGTTTGCCTAGGACTCCCCGGCACCCTTCCCGTACTGAACGAATATGCAGTCGAACTTGCAGTAAAAACTGCTTCTGCGCTGGGATGCACTATATCGAACAAGTCTGTATTTGCGAGAAAAAACTACTTCTACCCTGATCTGCCGAAGGGGTACCAGATATCTCAGTATGATGAACCAATGGCAAAAGATGGATGGCTGAGATTATCCGGGCACAGAACAGAAAAAAAGATCAGAATCAGCAGGATCCACCTGGAAGAAGATGCCGGCAAAATGCTCCATCCTGAAGGCAATATTGAAATCAGCGAAAGTCGGATCGATCTTAACCGGTGCGGAGTTCCGCTGGTAGAGATCGTAACTGAACCGGACATCGGCTCGCCTCAGGAAGCTTATGAATATCTATCCCGGCTCCGGCAGATACTTCTTTACATTGGCGTAAGTGACTGCAGCATGGAAGAAGGCAGCTTAAGGTGTGACGCTAATATATCTATGAAAATCAAAGGCTCCGATCTAATGGGTCAGAGGACAGAATTGAAGAACCTTAACTCCTTTAAATTTGTAAAAAAAGCGCTTGAATTTGAGATAAACAGGCAATCTGAACTCCTGTCAAACGGTGAGAAAGTGATCCCAGAAACTCTTGCCTGGGATGAAACACTTTCCGGGATCGTTAAACTGAGGAGCAAAGAAACCTCAGAGGATTACAGGTATTTTCCCGAGCCCGATCTTATTCAGCTTACATTGAAAGATCAAGATATAAAGAGAATCCGCTCAGAACTGCCCGAACTCCCGGATCAAAAGAGAGAGAGATTCATCTCAGATTATGGAATACCGGAGAATAATGCAGCCGCATTAACCTCAACTATCGAACTTGCGGAATACTTTGAAGAAGCTGCGTCACACTGTACAGATAATAAAAAACTAAGCGACTGGATATTAAGTGAAATTTTGAATATATTGAGAGAAAACAGAGTATCTATTAAGGAATTCAGAATCTCCCCTGAAAAGACAGCAGGACTTGTTGAATTAATTGGTTCCGGCAGGATAAGCGGAAGAATTGCAAAGGATTTATTCAGGGAGATGGTCCGGTCCGGCAATTCTGCCGAGAAGATCTTATCGGACAGCGGTCTTGAGCTTATCTCGGATCCCGTGGATCTCGAAAAGATAATTGAGGATGTACTCGGCTCTTCTCCCGAAGAGGTATTATCCTATAAAAATGGAAACGTGAAGATAATCGGTTTTCTTATCGGAAAAGCCATGAAAGAAACCAATGGTAAAGCTGATCCGGTTCTTCTTAACAAAATCATGAAAGAAAAATTAGATAACTGTACATAAACATTTTCAAGCGAGGTTTAAAATGAAATTTCTGACCCATATCGAATGCACCAAATGTGAAAAAAAGTACTCGGATGAAGAAGTGTTATACCTGTGCGAATGCGGCGCACCTCTATTTGCTAAATATGACATGGATAAAGTTAAGGACCATCTTAAAAAGGAAGACCTTCCGGGACGGACACCTGATATGTGGCGTTACCGTGAAATGATGCCGGTTACAAATGAAAAGAATATATTGAATCTCGGGGAAGGTTATACTCCGTTATTCCATACAAAATCCCTCGGCAGGGAGATCGGACTAAACAATCTGTATCTGAAGGATGAAGGATTGAATCCGACAGCCTCATTCAAGGCAAGGGGACTTGGAGCCGCTATCTCAAAAGCTAATGAACTCGGAATGAAAAAGATCTGTCTCCCAACTGCAGGAAATGCCGGCGGCGCGGCAGCGGCATATGGTGCCCTGGGAGGGATGGAGGTTATAATTTCAATGCCTGAAACAACACCCGAAACCTTTAAAGCTGAAGCTAAAGCCCTTGGTGCGAAATTGCTATTCGTAGATGGCAGCATTGTAGATGCAGGGAAATTTCTCAAAACGAAGATCGATGACAGCTGGTATGATGTTTCAACACTGAAGGAGCCATACAGGGTTGAAGGAAAAAAGACTATGGGTATAGAATTGGCGGAACAGTTCAACTGGGAACTTCCAGATGTGATAGTCTACCCGACCGGTGGTGGAACAGGACTGATAGGAATGTGGAAAGCATTTGCAGAAATGGAAAGCATGGGCTGGATATCTTCTTTCAGGCCGAGAATGGTATCTGTGCAGGCTGAAGGATGCGCCCCGATCATCAAAGCATTCCATGACGGCAAAGAAGCCGCTCCGGAATGGCAGGATCCGAGTACGGTTGCGGCCGGCTTGAGGGTGCCGAAGGCTGTAGGCGATTTTCTTATGCTTCGAGCTCTCAGAGAAAGCGGAGGTACAGCTGTCTCTGTATCAGATGATGAACTAATAAAAGGGGTAAAGACAATAGGTAAACACACCGGGATATTCGCTGCACCGGAAGGTGGAGCCGCTTTAGCAGCAGTTGAAAGGCTTAAAGATTCCGGTGATATCTCTGAGAATGACAGGGTTGTTGTGTTTATTACAGGCAGCGGTCTAAAATACACAGATACAATAAGTAATTTATTATGATTCTGATGTATTTTTTTCTTATATTAATCAGACTATTTCAATAAAAATCAAATGCTATGGCAGACGAACCGCAAAAAACCCAAAAGAACGACAAGGGCCAGGAAAAGCCTGATGAGAAAAAGCCCCCTTTGATAGCAGCACGGGATTTTATCAAGGCCGGTAATCAGGCAAAAGCGATAGAGCTGGCAACAAAGGAGTACGAGTACCTCGTTAAGAAAGGTGATTCAAAGGGAGCAATCGATGTTTGCAAGGAATTCAACCTGAAAAAAGATTTGCTTGTCAAAGCTGCAGAGTACCATATAAAGGATCTTCAAGATGGTAAAAAATTCTTTGACATCATCACACTTATAACCCAGCTCAAACTCCCCCCTGCAATGGGTTACCAGGCGGCAGTGGTATTATTTACTCAATATATTTATGACAGTAATGAAGGCGAGGCCGAACGGCTGAAAAACACATTTAAGCTCAAGAAAGAGGACATTCTGGATGTCATATTGCCCTATTTCAAGAAGCTTGTAATGTCCCAGAGGATTGAAAGAGCCCTCGAATTCAAGAAGGCTTATAATCTTTCAGGTGAAGAACTGAGCTCAGCTCTGATCTCCGGATTAGAACTGCTGATGTTTAACCGGAAGATGGATGATGCGAAGAAGCTGATCAGTGAATTCGCATTAAAAGGCGAGGCTCTTGAAAGGCTGCTTGCGAAAGTATACGACAAGTACGTTTCAGATGCTACCTATGAGGATGCCGCGGACCTTGCTCTCGATTTCAAAATGCCTGAGGAGAAAGTTACTGAGGCAGCATTTATGGGCCTCTCTTTGAAGCTTCAGATGCACAGGTATGATGTAGCTCTCGAGATTTACAAGAAGTATAAGCTCGCGGGTGAACAGGCTGATAAAAAGCTGTTTGATTCATTCCTGAGCGATGTAAATAACGGGAAAATGGACAATGCCATAGACCTTAAAAATAAATTCAAACTGACAAACGAGGTAACTCATCCTTTAATAATTCCCGTACTGAAGCTTAAGGTTCAGACGAAAACCTATGATTATGCAAGGCATCTTTTCAAGGAATTCAAAATACCTGTCGAAGAGGTACAGGATAATATCCTCGAAGCATTTGAAACACAGCTCAGACGAGCAAGCTTTAAATCTGCAAAAAGCCTGATTGATGATTTTAAGATCTCAAGGGAGCAATATACTCCCGCTGTAAAAAAGCTGTTCGAAGAAAAGATCAAAGCTGGAAACCTTGAGATTGCAAAAAAAATGATGAATGAATACAAACTTGATCCTTCGTATGTCAGGCCTCTTGTTCAATCTCTCTTCGATGATTACATCAAGAAAAAGATGTTTGAACGAGCTTTGATATTTGGCACAGACTTCAATCTTGAAAAAACCAAGCTGAATAAAATTGCCTGGGATCTCTTCAATCAGAAACTCAAGAAATCCGACTTTGCTATGGCTTCTTCCCTTGTCAAGAAGTTCGATATTCCTCAGGATAAGGTTAAAGAGAGTGTTCTTGCTTTCATGAAGCTTTTAGAGGAAAAAAGAAAGCACGAACAGGTGGAGATCCTCAAAAAGGAGTTTAATATCAAAACCGGATGGCTGTCAAAGCTATTCGGCAGATGATAATCATTTTTATCCAGAAATAAGGGGTATTCAGTGGAACAACAAGTTACAGATATAGATCTTATTTCTATCCAGGAAGCAAGAGATCTGTGTGAGCGTGCATATAAGGCATATAAAATTTTCGCGGAATTCTCTCAGGAAGCGGTTGATAAGGTCGTAAAAGCTGCTGCTTTAGCCGTCTTTTCAGCATCCGACAAACTTGCGAAAATGGCCGTAGAGGAGACAGGTTTCGGAAAATATGAAGATAAGATCTTGAAGAACATTTTCGGAAGCCGCGATGTTTATCACAGTATCAAAGATATGAAAACAGTCGGGATCATTAAAGATGATAAGGAAAAAAGTATATGGGAAATTGCTGAACCCATGGGAGTTGTTGCAGGCATAATTCCTTCAACAAATCCGACATCTACTGCTGTCTACAAGACACTTATCTCGATAAAATCCCGAAATGCTATCGTTATGTCGCCTCATCCTGCCGCGACAAATTGTGTGCTTGAAACAACAAAACTTATGGCAAATGCAGCGAGAAAGAATGGAGCTCCTCAGGACTTGATACTGTGTATGAAGAATACAACACTTCCGGGCACTTCCGAACTGATGAAGCATAAAAGGTCACATGTGATCCTCGCTACAGGCGGCATGGGGCTTGTTAGGGCTGCTTACAGTTCGGGTAAACCCGCGTTCGGTGTCGGCCCGGGTAATGTACCCGCATATATAGACAGAAGCGCTGAGACCGGAAAAGCAGTTGCAGATATCATTACGGGAAAAACATTCGATTACGGTACGATATGCGCGTCCGAACAGTCAATTGTATGTGATTCTCCTGTCAAAGACAGAGTTCTGGAAGAGCTCAAAAACCAGAATTGCTTTCTCGCAGATGAAGAAGATAGAAAGAAGCTCGAATCTGTAATGATCCAGCCTTCAGGTGCTATAAATCCGAAGATTGTAGGCCAGCCAGCTCCATACATCGCACAGCTTGCCGGACTGCAGATCCCGAAAGAAACAAGGGCTATCGTCGTTTTTCTTGATGGAGTCGGAAAACAATATCCGCTTTCATGCGAGAAACTTTCTCCAGTCCTTTCATTTTATACTGTCAACGGCTGGGAAGAAGGATGCGAAAAGTGCATAGAGATACTGAATTTCGGCGGGATGGGACATTCACTCGCCATTCACTGCAAAGATGAAAAAATAATAAGAGAATTCGGCTTGCATAAACCCGCATTCAGGATCAGTGTCAACACTCCGTCTACCCTGGGTGCGATCGGATTCACGACTTCTTTAGCGCCGGCAATGACATTGGGTCCCGGTACTTTTGCCGGCTCGATCACAAGTGAAAATATCAGCCCCCTTCATTTGATGCATACAAAAAGGGTAGCCTTCGAGACCAAGCCTGCGGGAAAACCGTCATACGATCTGAGCATCGGCAGTTTCGAACAATCCAAAAAGAGCTTTCCGACAACATCGACTACAGCATCCGGAAAGTATTCGAGGTTCGATGATGAACCGATAAAGATAGGCCGCAGAAATGAAACAACTCCTGCTCCCCGGGGAAAAACCGGAATAACCGACAGCGATATTGAACAGATACTTGATGAATTTAAGCGGGGAAGATCTTGACCGGCGAATATTCTGTAAATATACTCCCGCACCGGATACATCTGACTCTTGACGACTGTGAGACTCTTTTCGGGAGTATCGAGGCAGACAGAATTTCCGAGAACGGTAACAGGAATTTCGCTGATACAGGAATGAAGGCAGTTTTGACCGGTCCCGGCGGAATTATTAGGGATGTCCCGGTCTTTAGTCCTCTTTCCAACAGTAAAACGGAAGTCTTAATAACTATTAACGATTCAAAGAACCTTCGATTGGATCCTCCGGTCTGTACCTCAAGTAATGATACAACTACTCCCGGTATCACTATTGAAGGATCAAAGAACAAGCTTAGTCTCTCTTCAGGGGTATTTGTCCCGCAGAGGAGAATATACCTTCGCCCGCAGAGAGCCGTCGATCCTAAGCTGAGAGAAGGAGACACTGTATTCGCCGCTCCGCTTATGAAGAATTACGGTAATAACCGTTCAGGTACGCGAGTGCTTATTTTCGGGGATGTAAAGGTTTTATACAGCAATGACATCACCTCCGGATTCTATATCGACGAAGAAGAGGCTGCTGCTGCAGGGCTAAAGGATGGTGATTTTATACGGATTCTCGGAAAACCCGCAACACCTGAGCACAGGGGTGACAGGTACATCAATAAGAAGAAACGTCTCGTAACAGAGAATGATGTTAGACAGGCTATGATGAGGGGAGAAAAAATCATGGTTGAATCATGGATGCTGGTCACTCCTGCCGCAAGAGAACTTGGTAATACACACAGGATTTTCACTGAATAGATAGTCGTTCCCGGCCGCTGGACTGCAAATGAGATGAATATAAAGATTTTCATTCTTCATCTGATTTATTCTGGATTTCTGGTTTCGAATCCTGTGAAAGACTCAGAAACCGACCAAACCGTTCCAGCGCAGACAGGGATCCAGAGTCATATAAGCAAATTAAACATACCTCAGATTATTTATTTATTTCATTTTGGATTCCCAATTGAAACTTTCTGGAAAGAGGAATTTTCTATAAAGATTATTGGATAAAGATACAAGCAAGCAGCTTCTTCTGTACAAAGCGGGATCTGAGGTGCTTATCAGAAGTAATATCCCAATACGGAGGAATAATAAGATCACTAACCAGTATATTCATTCTTTGCGGAATCATAATCACACAATTCATATCTGCTGTTATTGCACAGGAAAAAGATATTCTGAAAGATGTTCTTTCCCTGGAACTTAAATTCGGTGACAAAGATATTCCGGAGTAATTCCTTCTTGCGCAGCCAAACGGGGTTGCCGTGCATCCTGACGGTACTATAATGGTTCCTGATGAGAGTAGTCTTAAGATCTTTTCCAGTAAAAGTAAGCATTTACGCAGGATCGGCAGAAGAGGTCAGGACCGGGAGTGTTTCAAGGTATAGGACAGCCCGGTGTTTCTGACGAAGGTATATAAGTGTATTTACGACTCATGGTGTTTATAATATTTTCGAACTGGAATTGATTTTCTTGAAGAAGGTAAACTTTCATATTAATGATGAATTTTTACAATTCTGGAGAAAAAATGTAAAAGATAACCCCCACTGGGTGAATAATGTTATTTCAATTTCAGCTGACACACGAATCCTTGAATAATCTGGTATTGAAGAAATGAAAAAGGCAGCCATGGTCTGTTATGAATCCCCTGGTGAAATTAAATCTGTCGCTCTCTATAAATACGATGGGAATGCTCCACCAGGCAACGGAAGTTTAGGATATATTCCATTCCGCGGAACCGGGATGGTAGGTCAGCTGCCAGGTGAAAGAATATTCTATACTTGCTCAGAAACGGAAAAATATAATGATAGGGGTAAATTACTATAAGATAACAATATCAGACTATAATGGTGCAGATCCTCACATTATCTCACATGAATTCAAGACGGCTGATTTACCTGAAAAGAGGAAAAAACCTAAAGGCCCACGCGCAGAATCGATAGTTAATAAATACTCATATATGCCGACATTAATAAAAATAATAACCGATGATAATCATATTTTTGCTTTTCAATACCGTCATAATATAGACGGTGAATATCTTGTAGATGTTTTTGACGGAGAAAATGGAGAATATATTTCGTCTGCCTGGTTTCCATTTATACCTCACGACATAAAGAAAGGAAAAGCCTATTTCTGTAAATATCATTACAGTCAATGGATTCGCTGGAAAATGAATTATGTTGGACCAAACCTGGATCAGGATGGATTTCCTGCTATCGAAGTATATAAAATCGATCCCTAATTTTACGGAAGGTAGAACTATTTTCAGAAAAGTGTCAATCCTGCACGGGATTGATGATAATAGCCCCGTAATTCATTTCGTAATAAAATGATCCCCATCTATCCCCGTCCAGAAGAGACGGTTGTAGATTCTCCATAGTTTCTCAAGCATCACTGCAGGACGGAATTACCGTTTTGCATTCCTACCCATCGAGAAACCGGTGGGCTATTAACAAATGTTCTTTCAGGACATCGTTGCTGAAAACCGTTTGGGATGCACTAATAAAAAAACCGCAGGTAGGATTTGCGGTTGTTACTGCATTAACGCCAGTCGAGTATCCAGGTACCTTCGGCTCTCGATCTGCTTCCGACCTCGTCAAGAAAGACCAGCTTTATATACTCATTACCGGGTGATATTAACTCGCTCCCGCTTACTTTGGCCGGGAAAAACAGCTGATAATATGTATTATATTGCTGCATTCCACCCATGCCTCTCCGCATGCTCCTGCTACCCGGTTCAGTGCTTTTCCCACGTGAAACCGGTTGAAGGAAATCAGGCAGCCTGCTCGCATAAAGCAATTCCCTGTCATAGAACCAGTCCCTGGTCTTTTTCTCTATTTTCAACGGCTCTATCTGAATTCCTTTTGAATTCTCGATGAAAACCACCCAGTTATCAATATTAATAAAATTTGGATGCTGTGTAGTAGAGAGTACAGCACGCAACTCAATGAACGGTTCATCCGGCAAATCCACAGGAAGGTTATCAATGAAATGATCCTCGAATTCCTGTACAGATGAGTCGATTATCGTTGCCTGGACACCTATCGGGAATCTTGCTTTCTGCATCCTGCTGCCTTTGATTCCTTTGGTTGCTTTGCTGTAATAAAAAGGAAATGTATTCTGGCCGAAATAAATCGTCCAGTTGTCTATATATTCCACTTTCTCATCGAATTTCATATCTCCCGTTATCAGCTCCGAGGGTATTGTCCTCTTATACGGTATATTATAGCTTTCAAGCAGCTCCTCAGAGATATCCCGCCTGCTTTCAACGTAGAAATAGAACAATTCCGACCTCGCCCAGTAAGTCATTTGTTCGTCATTCAAGCTCTCCATTATCGAATTCACCACTGGAGAGATCGATTCCATGAGATTGATCTTAAGCCTCAGTCCTTCTTTTTTAGAGATCATTTTGGATTCTTTCTTTTTCGAATTGACCTCCGCAAAATACTGATGCACCTTATTGTGGATATCCTCGAGCTGAGGCTTTATTACTTTTTCCTGTTCTTCACTCAGATCAAGAAAGTTGATATAATTATCCACTACGATCTCCGGCTGAAAATCCCTGCAGCCAAAAAGTATAGTCAGGGTAATTACTGAAAGTAAAAGTATATATCTTTTCATTTCTCTATTTTCTTTAATTCAAGAGTCAGTTTATTTAGTAGAACAATTAATGCTTTGAAATAATTTCATCAAAACACTCTCTTTCTTTAAATACCATTGACAACGTAAAATATTCCAAAATATTTAGACTGGGTACATAATGGCGGAATTAGAACTCAGGTTTCCACTTTATCCGCTTTTCTTCAGCAGATCTGAAAACTCCTTCAATTCTTTTGAAAAATCTGTCTGCATACTCACATTTACAAAACCGACTTTTACCTTCTTCTTCTTGATCTCTATGATTTTGTCGGTTACCATCGTCATCCATTTAAAGCAATGGGGTGTGAAATACTTAGAGCGGATCTTATTGTTGGATATGTCTTTTGTCAGGATCCTGATTAAAACTCTGAGGGTTTTTTCAAATTTGGGATTTGAACTAATTGTATATATATATTTAATACCTGAACTCTTTGCTTTCTCATTCATCTGTTTAACAGTCTCGCCTATCGCGCTTATTGCCGGCCCCCTGAATACAATGTCATTCGCTGTGGGATATTCCTTAATTATATTTATCAGAGGTTTGATCGTTCTCTTTTCACCAACACTGTTTAATGCTCCGAGTACCGGGATTATTATGTTTCTGTCACTCAGGCAGGCAAGCAGGGCATCGACTGCATATTTTGCCTGAGGATGCCTTGATAGCTTGTCCAGCGCCACCTGTCGGGATGTGATCTCGCTGTTTCCTATCTTTTTGACCAGTTCCCGGAGTTCTTCAGTATTATCTGAGACTGTTACTTCTATGACATACGCATGGAGACCAAAGATCATCTGGTAAGCCGCGATATGTTTTGCCTGTTCTTCCTGCACAATATCCTGCTGCTCTTTACGTTTTTCCTCAAGGGCCTCAGCCTGCTCTTTCTGCTCCTGAAGTTCTTTTCCGATATCCTTCAGCCCTATTTTTTCAATAGTGCCCTCACCCTTCTTTTCTTTTGCCTCTTTTTCCTGCTGTTTCCTTTTTCTCTGTTCAAGAAATTTTTCACTTTTGCTTTTCTTATTTTCCTTTTCGGTCGCTTTTTTCGGCATACTTCTATAACCTGAGGCCCTTACTTTAGCCAGTTTGGCAGTGAGATAGCTGGCAAGTTCATTGGAAAAATAAAGCAGATATTTCTTTCTTTCATCCTTCGCGGTCTGCATCACAGCCTCATCTATATCATCGATCGTCACTCTCTGCTCATATATCAACTGCATCATATTGTCTATCTTACTCGAACGTGCAAATATGATATCTTCTTTATTCGCATTCTCGACAATATTTTCAGCTATTTGTTCTGCTGCATCACTCATAATTCTAACCTCTGATTATAGACTTAACAAAAATTTGAGAAATTTAAAAAATAGAAATGCAATTTACGTAAAAATGTCTTAAATTGAGATTTTAAGGAGAATACCAACTGTAACTCAATACAGTGGAAGATTTTAGCCAATTTATATAATACATAACCTTTATTTGAATTGCAAGTTTTTATTGACATTTTTTTTATTATTTATTACTCTTTAAGTTCAATTCATCTTAATCTGAATACTCAAATCAAGGGGAATTTATGAGGTTAGGTGTTAACATTGACCATGTAGCTACAATAAGAGAGGCAAGAAAGACTGATGAACCCGATCCTGTTGCGGCAGCTGTGCTTGTTGAACTGGCTGGTGCTGACGGGATCGTATGCCACCTGAGAGAAGACAGAAGACATCTTCAGGACAGGGATCTTTACCTTTTGAAGGAGATGGTAAGATCTCATCTCAATCTTGAAATGGCGGCAACGATGGAAATGACCGATATTGCGACAAAAGTCAAACCCGATATGGCTACCATAGTACCTGAAAAAAGGGAAGAAATAACCACTGAAGGCGGCCTGAACGTCGTGAATAATTTCGATTTGATTAAAGATACAACAATGAAATTAAGGGAGAGCGGTATAATCGTCAGTTTGTTCGTCGACCCTGATCTTGAGCAGATCAAAGCCTCAGCAAAAGCCGGTGCGGATTATATCGAACTTCACACAGGGAAATATGCTGAAGCTGAAGACGCCAAAACACAGGAAGAGGAACTCGAGAAGATCCAGTCTATGGCCTTTGCTGGTGTTAAACTCGGGCTGGGAGTAAGCGCCGGACACGGCTTGACTTACCTGAACGTACAGGGTATTGCGCGTCTGGATAAGATTGAGGAACTGAATATCGGTCATTCAATTATCAGCAGGTCTGTATTCACCGGCATAGAACGTGCTGTTCTTGATATGATAGACCTGATAAATAATTAGCGGATTCTTATGGATAATATTCTGGCAAAGGTCTACCGGGGCGGCCAGCTTGAAAGCCTCCACACAGGGTATATTGCCCTGACTGATGAAAACGGGAATGTAAGAGGCGGTGTCGGCGACACCTCTATCCCGACTTATCTCCGGTCTTCCGCTAAACCATTTCAGGCATATCCGTTCGTGAAGAATGGAGGAATGGAGAAATTCGGGCTGACTCAGGAAGAATTGGCTATAATGTGTTCTTCTCACAATGCTGAAGAAGAACATGTTGAAGCCGTTGAATCAGTTCTGATTAAAGCGGATCTGAACAAGGATATGCTGAAATGCGGTCCTCAACCCCCTATGCTTTCAAGTGAGGCTGAGAAACTTGCAAGAAACGGCATAGAATATAGCCAGATCCATAATAACTGTAGCGGGAAGCATGCAGGAATGCTGGCTCTCGCTAAGCTAACCGGTGCTGATCCGGAAAGCTATCTTGAACCGGAAAATCCGGTTCAGAAAGTTATAATCGATACAATTAGTAAGTTTTCGGAAACACCCCCGGAAGATATTCCAATCAGTCTTGATGGCTGCAGCGCTCCAATATTCTATCTTCCACTATATAGATTCTCTTCTTTATTCGGACTTCTCGCCCGAGGTGAAGACAACCATCTGAAAAAAATCCGGGACGCGATGATCACGAATCCTTTTCATATTGCAGGCACAGAAAGGTTCGATACGGATTTAATGAAGGCAACGAACGGCCGGTTCATCGCAAAAACCGGTGCTGAAGGAATACAATGTGTGGGTATCATTGACGGTGGTCCGAAACCGGAATTCAGCGGTTGGGGACTGACAGTTAAAATCCTTGATGGAAGTATCAGGGCGAAAGGTCCTGCTGCTATAGAAGCCCTGAACCAGATGGGCTTGCTGACCAAAGAGGATCTAATCCGTCTGAAAAACCACTTTATGCCGAAAATTCATAATTGGGCCGGAAGGCATGTTGGAGAACTTATCCCTTCTTTTCAATTGTATATCGAATAATTTCATTAAAAAATGAATAACCTTGATGGTGTGATACTCGCAGGCGGTAAAAGTGTCCGGTTCGGCGCTGATAAAGCGCTTGTGAGATTCAGAAATAAGCCTTTAATTAGCAGTATATATGATGAACTTGCTATAGAATCGGATCATGTCTGCATAATATCTGATACGAACGGAAAATATAAATTTCTGAATATACCTGTTTACAAAGATATCTTTCCCGGATTCGGACCTGTTGGAGGGATATATACCGCATTGAACCATACCGTTTCCCGCCGGATCTTTATCACACCCTGTGATATAGTATTATTATCAAACGGGATCATCTCAATACTTTCTGATAGTATTGGCAGCGCCGATGCGGCTGCTTACTCTGTAAACGGCATTTTACAGCCTTTGCCTGTTCTTCTGAATACAATAATTCTTGAGAAGGTACAGGTCTATCTAAGAAAAGCGAACCTGTCGGTTAAAGGACTTCTCAATATTTGCAATACAGTAGTTATTCCAGCCGAATACCATTTTGATCCTGAATTTCTCAAAAGCGGCAATACGAGGGAAGAATTTTTGAGATTATCAGGTGAAAAAGATATCTATATATATTAAAATGCATTAAATATTTTGATTAAAATTATTAAATTCTTATCTTATAAGTCCTGAAAAAATCAGCGTAAAAAACTATAGATATTTCACGCCGGAAATTTATTCTATCTTAAACTGATGACAAAAGTTACAGAAAAAATAGTTTTAGTACTGAATGACCTTTTCGCCGTGAACATGGCCTTCGGATTGATCTATCTGCTGAAATACAAAACCGGGCTGATCGATCCGATAATACCCATCTCGAGCAATTCTGTTTTTCTGGCTTCAGGCCTTCTAACCCTTTTCTGGGCTGTTATTTTCCTGTTCCTTGGGCTATACAGGTCAAAATTCTTCGTCTCGAGAACGGATGAAATGCTGAATATCTTCAAGGCCATTACCTTCGGTTCCGCTCTGATATTTCTACAATCGTTTGACCTGAGCAATCCTATTCCACCATCGAGAATAATACTTTTTACCTACTGGAGTCTCCTGTTCTTTCTCGTAAGCATTGGGAGAATATGCATCAGGTCGTATCAGAGGATTCTCCTTAAAAGGGGGCTGGGTCATAGAAAAACTATTATAGTTGGAACAGGTAAAAGAGCAAAGGAAGTCTACGAACAGATTCAGAAACAGCCTGTTATGGGATTCGATGTCAGGGGATTTCTTGAATATGAACCGGAAAAAACGAGAGAGGTCTCAAATACCCTGGTGTTTGGCAGTATAAATTCCATCAATGAAGTCTGTAATGAAAATAAGATTGAGGAAGTATTGATAATTCTTGACAGACCTTCAAAAAAGAGGATCTTCGAAATTGTCGATGCATGCAATGGATATCCTGTTGCGCTTAAGACTATCCCTGATATATACCAGATCGCAATAGGCAATACAAAGATCCATAATTTATTCGGACTGCAGTTGGTAGATATACTTCCGCAGAATTTCAGCCCGACTTACGGGCTTATCAAGAGAACAGTAGATATTTCGCTTTCACTGGCGATTATATTTCTTCTGATGCCTGCCTGGGTTATAATCGGTATCCTGATCAAACTCGACAGCAAGGGACCTATATTCTTTAAGCAGGAAAGAGTTGGAATTAACGGCTCCCGGTTCATGATGTATAAATTTCGATCTATGGAAGACAGGGAAATCGGTAAGGAAGAGGTGCATCTAACCCAGAATCCCGATCCCAGGGTAACAAAATTCGGAAATTTTATCAGGAAATTCAGGATCGATGAAGTCCCGCAGTTCATTAATGTTCTCGAGGGAGATATGAGTATAATCGGACCAAGGCCTGAACTTCCATTTTATGTAAAAAAACACAATAAACAAATACCGCTGTATTCAAAGCGTTTCAGAATAAAGCCCGGAATAACTGGTCTGGCTCAAGTAAAACAGTTATTCCATGATTCAGTTACAAATATATCAAAGAAATTGGAGTATGACCTCTATTATCTTGAGAATTTGTCATTAAAACTCGATTTAAAGATCCTTATTGCGACTATTTACACTGTGCTTGCAAGACGCGGAGGATAAAACTGAGGAAATTGATCTATGCTTGATCTAAAATTTATCAGAGAAAATTCTGATACTGTCCGGACTGGACTTCATAACAAAGGACATAAAGAAAACATTGATAATCTTCTAGACCTTGACAGGGAGAGAAGAGGATTTCTCGAAGAAGCAGAAAAACTCAAACACCGAAGAAATGTAGTTTCAAGAGAAATCGCAGATCTGAAGAAGAACAAGGAAGATGCCACAGAGCTGATCGTAGAAATGCAGACCGTTGCCAAAAATGTTAAGGAATTCGATCACAGAATAAATGATATTTCGTCGAAGATCGATCAGATCCTGTTCACTATTCCAAATTTAGCCTCAGAAACAGCTCCTGTCGGAATCTCGGAGGACGAGAATGTTGAACTTTTTAAGTGGGGTGAGAAACCGGAATTCGATTTTCCGGTAAAAGACCACTTCAAAATCGGACACGATCTGGGGCTGTTTGATTTTCAGCGTGGATCAAAAATTACCGGCAGCGGTTTTCCTCTCTACACTGGAACAGGGGCGAAGCTCGAAAGATCGCTTATAAATTTCATGCTTGATTTCCACGTGGAAAAGCATGGTTACAAAGAAGTGTTTCCTCCTTTCATTGTCAACCGTGATTCTGCAGCGGGTACCGGCCAGCTACCGAAACTGGAAGACGATATGTACTATTGCGGAGTCGATGACCTGTTCCTGATCCCGACTGCAGAAGTACCGGTTACGAATATCTATAAAAACGAGATTCTCAAAAATGATGACCTGCCTATCTACCTGACAGCATATTCAGCCTGTTTCAGGCGTGAGGCGGGTTCATACGGAAAGGATACCCGGGGATTCCAGAGAGTACATCAGTTCAATAAAGTCGAGATGGTAAAGTTTGTAACACCTGAATCCTCATATGATGAACTTGAAAATCTGCTAAAAAACGCGGAAGAGATCCTTCAGGCTCTCAACATCCATTACCGGGTGATAGAATTATGTACAGGGGACCTGAGTTTTGCATCAGCCAAGACTTACGATATCGAGGTCTGGTCTCCAGCCCAGGAAAAATATCTCGAAGTCTCGAGCTGCAGCAATTTTGAAGATTTTCAAGCCAGAAGGATAGGGATCAGATACCGAAGGAATTCAGACGGCAAGGTCGACTTTATACACACATTGAACGGTTCTGGAGTTGCAACTCCCAGGCTGCTTATAGCGATACTTGAATCTTATCAGAACGACGACGGAAGCGTATCCGTACCTCAGGCCCTGCAGACTTATATGAGCACAGATCTAATTAAGTAAGGAATAAAATGGAACAGATAAGAAGACAGATACTCGAAGCAGGGCAAAGGCTGGACAGGAAAGGATTTGTCTCCTCGAATGACGGTAATATCTCTGCACTGATAGACGATAAGACCGTCCTTGCTACTCCCACAGGGATAAACAAAGGGATTCTGAAAAGGGATGATCTTGTCGTTACAGACAGGGAAGGCAAGAAGATCAGCGGGAAGCTGAATCCATCATCAGAGATCATGATGCATCTCGGTTACTATAATAAACGTCCTGACATCAGGGCAGTGGTACATGCTCACCCGCCTTATTGCACCGGATTTGCCACAGCAGGGCTTTCACTGGAAAAATGCGTATTCCCGGAAGTTATACTGACAATAGGTGCAATTCCCCTTGCAGAGTATGGTACTCCTTCAACACAGGAATTGGTTGACTCTATAACAGGCCTGGCAGTTGAGTGTGATGCGATATTACTTGCAAACCACGGAGCAGTCACAGCCGGAAAAGATGTTATGGATGCATACTGGAAAATGGAAAGAGTTGAACATATCGCCAGGATCAGTTTCATTGCCAGAACACTCGGTGGCGAGAAAGTTCTACCTAAAACCGAAGTAAAAAAATTAGTTGAGATCAGGGAAAAGATGGGTGGTACCGGGCCATTCCCACTATGTTGGGACTGTGAAGATTGCGTTGGAGATGCATGCGTTTTAAATGGAAATAAGAGTTCAGCAGGAGGTATTGTCTCGGACAATGATATTGATGATCTTGTGAAGACTGTTCTGAAACGGTTTACTCAATAACCGGAACCGGATTTTTCATCGATTTGCTTTCATATCTCCTACATTTTAACAGAAGTCTCATAAATATTGCCTTAAAGTCAAATTTAGTTGCACTTTAATTGATTAATTATTAATTTGTGATTTATCATTAATCAGATCGATATAGATGGCTAAGAAGAAGAAGAAATCTCTGGATCTTGAATATGAAGCAAGTTGCTTGAACTGTAAGTTCTGGGAAGAAAGAAGCACTTCTGATCCAAAGAAACCTGCCAAACTGCGAGAAGGAGTCTGCAGGGGGAAATTTCCGGGCGATTACACCGGTGGTCATCAATACTGCCTTGGATTTGAAAATAGATAGCTGCAATACCCTTCCTGATCTCAGGAATTAGATCCTATTGTTAAGAATCCCGGCAAAAATCATACGTTATTTGAAATCAATCAAGATAGAACAGAAAATATAAGAGGTTAATTATGGAGAAATTTGACAAGATTGAACACCCTGCTAACGGAGAAAAAATCACTGTCGATGCGAACGGAAAACTTGTTATACCTGATAATCCGATCATTCCCTTTATTGAAGGAGACGGAATTGGACCGGATCTTTGGTATGCGTGTCAATTAGTCCTTGACGGAGCAGTTGAAAAAGCTTATAACGGTTCAAAAAAGATCGAATGGCTCGAAGTATATGCCGGTGAAAAGGCAAATGGTAAATACGGTGAATATCTGCCGCAGGACACCCTGGATGCAATCACACACTACTTAGTCGCGATCAAGGGCCCCCTGACAACACCGGTTGGAGGCGGTTTCAGAAGTCTGAATGTTTCCCTCAGACAACTGCTGAATCTCTATGCCTGTGTTCGTCCAGTACGTTATTTCGAAGGAACACCAAGCCCGGTAAAAGCTCCTGAAAAACTCGATATAGTTCTTTTCCGTGAGAACACTGAAGACGTATATGCGGGTATCGAATGGAAACAGGGTACAGAAGAAGTCAAAAAGGTAATCAATTTTCTAAAAAGCGAAATGGGCGTCACCAAGATGAGAGACGATTCCGGTGTCGGCATCAAACCGATCAGTATAACCGGAACCTATCAGATTGTCAGAAAAGCAATTAATTATGCTATCGAAAGAAACCGCTCAAGCGTAACCCTTATGCATAAAGGCAATATCATGAAGTTCACCGAAGGCGCTTTTACAGACTGGGGTTACCAGCTAGCAAAGGAAGAATTCGGAGACAAGACTATTTCCGAAGCTGACCTCTGGGATAAACATAACGGTAAAGTTCCTGACGGAAAGATCGTTATCAAGGACAGAATCGCTGACAGTATGTTCCAGCAGATCCTCACCCGTTCTGATGAGTATGACGTAGTAGCGACATCAAATCTTAATGGCGACTACCTCTCCGATGCTGCTGCCGCACAGGTCGGTGGACTCGGAATGGCACCCGGCGCAAATATAGGTGATACTATCGGACTGTTTGAAGCTACTCACGGTACAGCTCCTAAGTATGCCGGTCAGGATAAGGTCAATCCAGGTTCAATGATCCTTTCAGGCGCACTGATGCTTGAATATCTCGGCTGGGATGAAGCAAGAGACCTGGTTTACAAGGGCATCGAAACTACAATCAAGAATAAAACAGTTACATATGACCTTGAACGCCAGATGGACGGCGCTACACTGCTGAAGTGTTCCGAATTCGGTAAAGAGATCGTAAAAAATATGTAATAATTATTTTTGAAAATTTGATCGGGCTCTGCGGTAACCTGCCACAGAGCCCTTTTAAATTTCAGTAGATTAAAATTTCTTATACAAAATATATTACTTTATTCATTTTAAATACCGAGAACACCCCCCATGATTCCCCCTCATGGGGGAATTAAAAATTTCTCCCCTTTCGATGGGAGAATACAAGTGGGATGTAATGTAGTTTGGTCCGGTTTTTTCTATCTGATACTAAAAATGCTGAACAAACTTTTTGAAAATGCTTCTCTAAGGAAAAAGATACATACCGATGTGGATGGTAAATACTGTTTCGACAGGGAAGTGCTGGATATATTCCTAAATTCTCCTTATGATATCGCGCCCGGATTCATCGGCCCACCGGGATCAAAACTGCGCGGCGGTAGAGGAAAGGACCACCCGAGATACGGCAGGTTCATTTACGCTTTCGGGAAGCATTACAAACCCCAGCAGATAGTTGAGGTAGGTACTTTCGCAGGTGGTACTGCTGTATGCTGGGCTGAAGCAATAAAGGACGATCCCGGCTCTCAATTGATATGTATTGATAACGATACTTATTCGAAAGGCACCTATCCGGAGATCACCAGCCGGAACATAGATAATACAGGTTTATCCAGGGTACGTTATGCCCTGATGAACGGCGATTCGAAAGAAATGCTCCCGAATTTCGCAAAACGGCTGGAGAATATGGTCGATATCTACCTTGTAGATGGTGACCATACTTACGAGGGTGCGAAGGCTGATATAAATAACGGCTTTCCTATGCTCCGATCCGGGGGATTCATGCTTGTTCATGACCTCGACAGGGACAGAGTCATGGATGAGGCAACTGAAGATCACCCCTTCCCTGTCTATGAAGCATTTATGGAATTGATAAATGAGCACCGATTTGATTACTGCATTCTAAAGTATATCCGCAAACATCTCGGTATTATTAAAATAGAACTTTAACAACAGGATTCTGTATGCAGCAGCATTGCTCAGGTAAAAAAAACCTATACTGCAGATCGATAACCTGATCACTATCTAATAGTATTTCCCAATCGCTGCAGGCTTCAGCCTGCGATATATTTCCTTATATATTCACAAAACGCATGCTGAAGCCTGCAGCGATCTCTAATCATCGAATAGAACTGTACTAATAAAGATATTTATTTCCTTATTATCACCTCGAAAGCACTAATACTCAAATCTACCTCTAAATAAATCTCTGTACCTCCTGGTGCAAAATCGTCTTTCAATGAGATAGATTACTTGGTTTTATAATTTTAGATCATTATATTTTCTGCCGGACAAATAATTACCGGTCAAGGTCATATGTTTATTGATGAAGCAGAAATAGAAGTATTCGCGGGTAGAGGCGGATCAGGGTGCCTGAGTTTCCACAGGGAGAAATTTGTTCCGAAAGGCGGGCCGGATGGAGGTGACGGAGGAAAAGGCGGTGATGTGGTCTTCGTGGGAGATGAAAACCTGCATACCCTGATGGACTCAAAATATAAGAAACACTACAGGGCAAAGAACGGATCACCGGGAGAGGGAAGCAACAAAACCGGTAAAAACGGTGAAAATGCAGAAATTGCCGTACCTCTGGGAACAATATTTCGTGAAGATGGGAAAGTAATCGGAGAAATTTTATCTCACGGTGAACGGTTTGCTGCAGCTGCCGGAGGAAAAGGCGGCAGGGGGAATGCCCGCTTCAAATCTCCGACCAACAGGGCGCCGCGCGAATTCGAAACTGGCCGTGAAGGTGAAAAAAAGCTTCTCAAGCTCGAATTGAAACTGCTCGCAGATGTAGGATTGGTGGGATTTCCAAATGCCGGCAAATCTACATTGATATCTGTACTTTCTTCTGCAAAACCAAAAATAGCAGATTATCCGTTTACTACATTGATCCCAAATCTTGGGATTGTAGATTGTTTTAACTACAGGAGTTTCGTCATCGCTGATATACCCGGACTGATCGAGGGTGCGCATACCGGCAAGGGGCTTGGAATTCAGTTTATTAAACATATCGAAAGAACATCCATGCTTCTCTTTCTTATCGACATGACAGAGCAGAATCCGAAGAAGGCTTTTGATGTATTAAAGGGTGAACTGAAGAAGTTCAATCCGGAGATACTTGAAAAACCGATGCTGATCGTTTTGACGAAAACCGATATCGATCCTGATGCAAAATTCCCAAAACGAATTGGGGGTATACCGGTGTACCCTATTTCATCTATTTCCCGGACTGGACTGGAAGAATTAAAACATTATTGCTGCGAGACTGTATTGCGAAATAATTAACAGAGGGAAAATTGGATTTTTCTGTTAGAGATATTCTGTTTCTAAAATTCACTCCTGACCTAGGTCCCTCAAGGATCAGGACACTTATATCAACATTCGATAATATCGAGAGTTTACTCAATACCCCGTTCAAAGGATTGAGCAGGATTGAAGGTTTTGATGATGTACTCTCAAGTAAAGTAATTAAAGGACTTAAGAAGAATTCCTCAGACAGATCTTTCTTTGAAAAGATCGATAAGCAGATCGCTCTTGCGGAAAAATACAATACAGAGATAATTCCAATAAACGACCAGAAATACCCTGAGAATCTCAAAAATATCTATGATGCCCCGGTTGTCCTTTATATCCGCGGAAATTACAAGCCTGAAGATGAGTTTTCTGTTGCTATAGTCGGATCACGGAATGTTTCTGAATATGGTACACTTACGGCTGAAAGGATAGCATCCGACCTTGCCGCAAAAGGGATCACAGTTGTAAGCGGGATGGCTTCGGGGATAGATTCTCATGCCCACTGGGGTTGTCTGCGATCAGGGGGCAGAACAATAGCTGTTCTCGGTAACGGGCTGGATTATGTGTATCCTTCTTCGAACAAAAGGTTATACGATGAAATAACCGGGAACGGAGCCGTTGTTTCCGAATACCCGTTCGGAACAAAACCGCTCAGGGATAATTTTCCCGGGAGGAACAGAATAATAAGCGGATTGTCACTTGGAACGGTTGTCGTTGAAGCATCAAAGAAAAGCGGTGCACTGATCACGGCAAAATATGCTCTGGAACAGAACAAGGAAGTATTCGCGGTCCCGGGTAATGTTTCGAGTTCAAGAAGCGAAGGAACAAACATGCTCATTCGAGACTGCGCGGCAAAACTGGTACTCTCTGCCGATGATGTGATTACTGAACTCGAACCCAAGCTTTCGAAATTAAACCTGATAAAAGAGGAAAAAAGAGAAAGGCGCGAGATAAATATTTCAGAAAGCGAAAAGAAAGTCTATTATCTTATCGAGGATGAACCTACTTTAGTTGATGCAATGGTACAGAAAAGCGGTATTACACTCCCGGTCATCCTGACAGACCTTCTTTCTCTGGAGCTGAAAGGACTGATAAAGAAACTTCCGGGTAATAAATACGTTAGATTGTAACAACCGATTTATTTATTAATGAAGAATAGATCCAAATTATAACATTATCATTGCTTTATCTACAGGAAAAAGAACAATTGTCAGTAGTTACAGCGATAGATTTAATCAATCGTTCCCGCACTGTCAGGGATCCAGAAACAGAATTGCGATATTCACAAAAAAGACGCTGGATTCCCGTATACACGGTAACGATGTAATTGAGTACATATTCATTATTATAACTTGTCATCCTGGACTTTGCCTGGTCCAGCGTAGCAGGGAGTCTCAGCATGACAATAGAATAATATTATTGCAGGATATTGATTTATCAAATTCATATATGACCAATGACCTGCAAAGAACATGATAAATCATGTTCTTACAAAAAAAAGAATAGAACAAAATATACAGGAGACACAATGAAAAGCCACGTTATTGACCATGAGATATTCGGGGATGACATGCAGATCGTTGAAGTAGAGCTCGATCCCCGGGAAACAGTGATCGCTGAAGCCGGAGCCATGAATTACATGGAAGACGGAATATCCTTTGAAGCGAAGATGGGTGACGGTTCCACTCCTTCCAGTGGAGTAATGGACAAACTACTCAATGTTGGAAAACGGGTCCTCACGGGAGAATCGATCTTTCTTACCCATTTTACTAATGTAGGATCCGGAAAGAAGCGCGCGGCTTTTGCAGCACCATATCCCGGAAAAATCATTCCCATGGATCTCCATTTGCTCGGCGGTGACCTGGTATGCCAGAAAGATGCTTTTCTATGCGCAGCTCTCGGGACGAATATCAGTATCGCATTCAACCGCAGGCTTGGTGCCGGAT
>JANQEH010000224.1 GCA_028278455.1 bacterium | reverse complement strand
GCCCCCCCCACAGCAGAATGTATCCTGTCTTACCTATATAAACCATTCCGTGATGATGCCTGCCCCCTGGTTTGTTTTCAGGTTCGGTTTCTGACCATTCATCTGAATCCGGATCATATAACCAGGTCTCGTCGAGATATTTCATTGAATACTGACTGTCTGAAAAGCAGACTCCCCCGAATATTACAATCTTATCAGTACCCGGATCATAGACCATTCTGTGGTTGAATCTACCCGGGGGGCCGTCTGCCTTTCTAATCCATGTATTCCTGTTATAATCGTAAAGCCAGGTCTGGTTAAGAACATTATAATTTCCGCTGCTGTCGATATCCACACCTCCATAAAGGACAATTTTGTCTGATTTCGAATTATACGCCATGGCATGACCGATCATTTTTTTCGGACTTGAAATGGGATTCATTTTCTCCCATGATCTACTTCCAATATCATACGCCCATGTTTCATCACTTATAAACTCAACCGGATATTTTTCTATATTACCGGTACTACCGCCGAATAGAATCATTCTTTCAGATTCGGTATCATTTACCATTGAGAAGTATCCCCTGCCTACTGGTCTTTGGGTATTATTTTCCTCAACCGAGCACCCGGAGATTATAATAGATAGAGTTATTAAACAAAATGTAATAGCAGAATTCTTACGCATTAGTATTCCCTTGTATTATTTCTTAATTCCCGAAATACCCCTGATATTGTTAATTATATCTGCATCTGCCCAATAGATATCGTAGTTGCCGTTTCTTGTGCTGCCAAAGAAAATATACTTTTTATCTGGTGAGACATAGGGAAACCATTCCCCGAATTCGGAGTTTATTTGTTCACCTAAATTTATGGATTCCGTCCATTCGTTTTCATCTGTACGGAAACTGATGTATAAATCGCCACCTCCAATACTGCCATCTCTATCAGAGATAAAGAGCATATATTCTTCATCGGGATCGATAAATGGGAACCAATCTGATTTGGGGCTATTCAAGAAATTACTCACAATCACAGGAGATGTATACTTGTTGTCAATATATTCGGACTTATATATATCGATGTTTCTCTCTCCGGTTTTAGAAAATGCTGCAAAATAAATTGAAAGATCCGAACTTACGGAAAACTGGCCGATAATGTTAATTGTACTTAAAACCGGATCAACCAGAACAGGATCAGTATTCCAGCCTTTTTCAGTTTTCTCAACATAACATATCCGGTTATAATTTGCATATTGAACATCACCTTTGAATCTCCTTGATGTAAAAAACAATTTTTCACCATCAGGAGATAACATGGGATAGCAGTCTGTTGAATTGTCGGTAAATACAGCCTCTTCAGGCGGATGCCACCTGTCATCATAATGTTTCATACCCACAATTGAAATTCTGCTCTTCATATCGAATACAGTCCAGAAAATCTGTTTTAAATCTTTTGTAAATACAGGAGGACTGTGCTCCATTAACGGAGAGGATATAATCCCCGGCGCAAACAAGACCGGATTATTTCCAGGAGGCTGCAACTCCAGGTAGTCACCTTTTAAAACAGGAAATCTAAAAGGTGATTTTTCTGCTTTCGCCTCAGAGAGTAATTTTAATATCTCTTCATCACTATTTTCACCGGCAACATTATATGCGGATTTGCCCGAAAAGTCTCGTGTATTTAGATGTGAACCATTCTTAATTAATACTTTTACAGCGTCAGAATTGCCTTTTAGTACAGCAATATATAAAGGCGATCTACCATATCTGTCAGGTTTATTGTTATCAAATCCCACTGAAATAAGATATTCTAATAGCCAGGTATCACCTCCTGAAGAAGCAGAATGCAAAAGCGTGCCCCCATTTGTATTTTTCTTCGAAAAATCTGCACCTTCATTAAGAAGTTTTCTCGTAATGGATTGAATTCCCGATTCAGCTGCTTTATGCAGCAGATCAGCAGCATCGTCACCTTTTGTACCGATTTCTGCCCCTTTTGAAAGAAGGTAGTCTGCTACTTCTTTGCTCCCGCTTTCTGCAGCAATAACAACCGGGTTACGACCACTGTTTGTACGAGAATTTATATCAACTTTATTTTCAACGAGAAAACGGACTATTTCCAGGTCGTTGCACTTTGTAGCCAGATGGAGAGGTGTAGAACCATTTGCAGATCTTATTTGATAGTCGCAGCCCTTGTCTACAAGATATTTAACTATTTCGTAATGTCCGTTCAATGCTGCGATATGAATCGGATAATAGCCGTAATCATCTTTCTCATTCAAAATTTCAGGATTATCTTTCACCAGTATTTCTATTTTTGATAGTTCGCCGGATTCCACTAAAGAATGAATTTCCTGTGAGAAAGAGTTATTAATAAAAATAAAGAGACATATGATAGTGAATACAGAGAGTCTGTAGAATCCATTCATCTAAATAATCCACTTATTTATCTGTATCTGAGTTTTTGAATTATCCCTGCATCCACCCAGTATATTTCGTTTTTACCTGTCCGGTAGCTGCCGAAGAACAGATATTTTCCATCCGGAGTGACTTTTGCCCATCTGTCCGTTTTCTCAGAATTAATTGGTTCCGGAAACCGAATTGGCTCAGTCCAGTTATCGTCATCAGATCTGAAACTTATCAGGATGTCACTTGGATCATCCGGACTGCCCGAGGAATAGATCAGATAGCTTTCATCCGGGGCGATATAAGGGCCATCTTCATAATTATCCGTATTAAATTTTGTAAGATTTTCTGGGGAAGAATACTTACCTTCAACAAAACGTGATCTATACAAGTCAAGATTTCCCTCTCCACCTTCCCTGTTTGATGAGAAATATATTGTTCCATCTACTGTTAGTGAAAAACCGAATTCTTCTCCGTCAGAAACTGTCGTATCTAAAATTGTCGGGCTGCTCCAGGAGCCGGTCTGCCATTGTACGAACCAGTAACGCATTCCATCATACATTCCAAGCGGTTCATCTCCCTGAGCAATAGGTCTGCGGGAAGCAAAATATAAAGTATTTCCATCGGATGAGAGATTAGGGTACCAGTAATCGTCGTTCAAGTCTGCAAAATCCGGTATCTTAGGCTCAAGCCATTTATCATCATCAAGCTCAGAAAATAGCATAATTCCACGATAAGTATTCGTGCCACCCCGGATCACAATATTCCAGTATACGGAATTTCCACCCGGGCTGAATACAACGGCACCGTGATCATCGAAAGGCGAGGTAATAAAACCGGGCATAAATATCTCCGGAACTTCACCGGGAGGATCCTGTCCAAAATACTGACCTGAAAAACTCCATATATCCCGGATGGAAGATCTCTCAGCCTTTACGTTTTCTTCTGCACAATTAAAGAAAAGAAATAGACTGAGAAATGTCAAAACTAGCAGTACTTTTTTTGATATCATAATATTATTACCCTAAATTCTATTATATATTACTATTTTCCTGAATCGATAACCAGGTTCTCAAGAGGTAGTTCACAGGAATCTTTGGAAGTTTTCAAAACGATAGTTGTCCTTGTTGAAGCTATGGCTGGAATCGTCCCCAGGCTGTCTCTAAGGAGGTTGTATAGCGTGTCTGTATCTTTAGTCCTGAGTTTAACAAAATAACAGTCTTCTCCTGCTATATCATGTACCTCCAACACTTCGGGTATTTCCGCTAATATTGCCGATACGTCCCATCTATCCCGTTTTTCATTTGTCTTAATGAAAACAAAAGCAAGAAGTCCGGCATCGACAATCTCAGGATTAATTCTTGTTATATAATCAATGATCACCCCCTGTTTCTTAAGTTTCCTGATCCGTTCCAGGATACCGGATGGCGCCATGTCCAGTCTTCTCGCAATTGAAGCGTTTGACATCCTTGCATCGTTTTGAATAATATTCAGTATTTTAAGATCTATTTCGTCTATCATTGTGAATAATACCTTATTTTTCGTAAATAGTTCACGAAATTTTTGATTTTTATAAATTATATTCAATAATACATTTAATCTGTTAAAATATCAAGTTATATTTTAGGAATCTTGAGTATGGTAAGAAATTATTACTTTCAAATAGAAGAAACTAATAATAGCCGGAGGTACATTACTGTGGATTTTGTTCTTCCTAATACAATTCTATATATACTGTGAAAATAGTAGAATAATATCGCTATTGCTGTTGAAGTACTTACCTCAATTCGTTTATTCTCAATCACCGGTACCGCAGGCGAACTTCACATCTCTATTGAAATCCATAATAGATGAGGTGTTCCCTATAACATAGACCTTATCTCCGGGGAATAGCCTCTCAGCCGCCAGTGGAGTGGAAATATAATTATTCTCCCTGTATATGGCGATCACAACCAGATTGTATTTTTCCTTTATCTGGCTCTGGGCAAGTGTTTTTCCTGCCAGGTTTGATTCTTTTTCGATCATAAACGAACAATGATCAATATCCGGGATCTTCAGTTCTTTGTAATCTGTGCTGGAAGGCTCGGCAGACCTGCTTCTGAACATACGATAACCTTCAGATCGGATCTTATTAGTTATTCCCTCAATATCTTCCCTGGCGATAAGGAATGAGGATAGAACTCTTGTATATATTTCTATCGACGTTTCGAATTCTTCCGGAATAACATCATCCGCACCGAGATCGTATAGCTTCTGCATCTCGGATAAATATCTTGTACGGACTATCAGATGGATTGTAGGATTTAGTCTTTTTACATTTTCCGTAATCTTTTCCACACATGCCGGATCGGGTACAGCGATCACACAAACCCTGGCAGAATTTATAAACGCATGC
This sequence comes from bacterium, assembly GCA_028278455.1. GTDB lineage: Bacteria > SM23-31 > SM23-31 > SM23-31 > SM23-31 > JANQEH01. Next base: position 8,061 of record JANQEH010000224.1, on the reverse strand, counting down.
TCCAGTACTTTCTCCTGGACAGCATCTCCATAAAAGATAGGCTCACCCTTTTCCGATTCATCACGGACAGTCTGTGGATTTGAATCTATTATGATGTATGGAATACCGGTAGACTTTGCAGCGACAGATACATTTCTCCCGTTCAGTCCATATCCTATTATTACAAGATGGTTCTCTATTTTCTTAAGTTCAACAATCTTAACTTTTTTAAATCCTGTTCTTAAAAGCAAGGGCATTGGGATTCTATTTAAAATACCGATTATAAAGTGGGAATATTTTGTTAATAATGGTGTAGCTGCCATAGTTAAAATGGAAACAGCCATAAACAGCTGGAAATAATCTCCGGTCAAAAGCCCAAAGTCTTCACCGAGTCTCGCCAGAATGAATGAGAATTCTCCTATCTGGCCTATTGAGATACCTGTTAAAATCGCAGTATTCAATGGGTATCCGAGTATAAGTATGACTGTTGCAGTCAATATGGTTTTTGATAGAATGATCAATGGTACAAGAAGCAGGATCAGGTCGATGTTCTGCATAAAATATGAAATATCCAGAAGCATCCCTATGGATATAAAAAAGAAGCTGATAAAAATTTCTTTGAATGGAAGAATATAACCGAAAGCATGATTGCTGTATTCTGACTCGGAAATTATCAATCCTGCTATAAATGCCCCAAGGGCAAGGGAAAGTCCGATACTTGACGTTAGCCACGCAACTCCGAAACACAAACCGACGATGGTGATCAAGAATAATTCTTTATCCCTGGTCTTAACAATGCTGAATAAAATGCCGGGCATTATCCACTTCATGCTCAAAATCATAACAGCGATGATCCCGGCTACCTTTAAAACAAAATACATCATTGCCTCCGTCATATTAGCTTGTGTTCCGGCGATTATTGGCACCAGAAGAATTAACGGAACAACAATAATATCCTGAAAGATAAGCAGGGCAAGAGAGGATTGTCCTTGTTGACTCTGAAGCTCACCACTTTCCTGGATTAATTTCATCACAAGTGCTGTGCTGCTTAAGGCAACGAGGAATCCACCGAATATTGCCTCGTTTGGAGAAAAATCGAAATTTTGAAGAACAAAGAAATATACTAAAGCTGTAATTCCTATCTGGAGGCTCCCACCAATAAATACCGTATATTTTATTTTAAGGATATTTTTCACTGAAAATTCTATTCCAATAGCGAACAGCAGCAAGACTATCCCTATTTCTGCAAGGATCTCTACTTCTTCATAAGATCTGATAAGCTCGAAGCCGTATGGACCTGCAATTATCCCTGTAATAAGATAACCGACTATCGGGGGGACTTTTATTTTATGACATATAAATATAACTGCTGCAGAGAGAATAAAAATTATTACTATGTCTGTAAAAAGCTGAATTTCTGTATGCATAAATTGCTTCCTGATAGATTTTTTGATTTACTGAATACTTTCATATCAAACACTTATGACCGCAAGGAATGCAAGCAGGAGAAAAGCCGGTATCATAAGAACAGTGTAAGTAAGCAAAAGAGTTCCGAACTTCATAAATGTTTTAAAGAATGACTGTTCATAAATACTCTTCATGGATATAAACAGATAAAGCAGAATCCCCAGGATGATCAGAGTTATTACAATCCAGTGCGTAAAGAGTACCGCAATAATAAGATGCAGAAAGACAAAAGTATGGAAATGAAGTGACAGGATCAGATGTTCGATATAATATTTCTTTCTCCTTATATACAGCAGTTTAAGGATTAATGCAAATACCGGAAGAAGAATAAAGAGTACTTTCGGAATCTGGTTTACCAGTTCCTTTAGGAACATATCGGTACCTTCCTGCCCTCTTTCATTTAAATACTCCGTCTTTTTTCTTAGATACCGAAAGAACCTGTTATCTGTCGAATCGTTTCCCATATCAAAACTGATATTCGGCCCGCTCGCCTTTACAGTATCTATCCTTGCAATAGAAGAATCAATGTTGCTCATTAATCTGTCTTTCACATCCTCCGGCATATACTGACTCTGCTGCTCAATAATATCATTCAACGTTTCTTTAGTTTGTGTTAGGTCCTGAACATCTGCTGATTTATCCTCAATATAACCCTGGTCAAGCTTTGCGCTTACAGCTACTACGAAGAAGAATACAAAAGTAGTAAAAACATATAATCTTAAGGGGAAAATATAGTTTACCCTTCTGCCTTTCAAGTATTCTTTCGTCAAGTGCCCGGGTTTAAAAATAAGCGGGACTATGCTTCTGAAGAATTTTGAATCGAAAGTAAAATAATCCTGCAGAAAATCACCAAAGAATTGCACCACAGGCTGTTTCTTATCTGTATTGATCTGGCCACAGTTTGGACAGTAGTTATAATCGCCGACATCATGTCCGCAATTAAGGCAGAAACCGGATTTGAAGAGTTTCATAAGATACCGTTATAACAGAAACAGGAAAGTAATGAATAGAAAGATAAATATAATCTTTGATGTTCTTGAAATCAAGTAATTATAACAGTATATATAAAAACAGGACTCCCTATTGGATACTTGTAGAAAGAATCTTTATGAAACCTTTTTTCAAGAAACTTGTAAATATATATATACAAGTTTCTTGAAAAAACAACTGGAACTCGAAATGAAAGAACTTACAAAGACTGAAGAGTTGATCCTACTGACCATTCACAGGTTAAAGGATAGGGCTTACGGGGTGGCGCTTAAGCGTAAAATCAGCGATCTAACAGGTAAAAACATTGCTTATGGTACCTTGTATTTCATACTTGACCAGTTAACTGTCAAGGAGTTTGTTTCCCGGTATAAAGGTGAACCGACGCCTGAACGGGGAGGCAGGAGCAAGCATTACTATCGCCTTACAATAGAAGGTGTTGAAGCTTTAAAGGAATCACAGCAGATGCACAGGTTGATTTGGGACGGAATAACAAACCTGACAGCAGAAAAAGGCGCAGGTAAATGAGTTCGCTTAAACCTCCAGTTATTGCATGTATCATACTCAGGGCAATTACCCGTCCGGGTAACCGTTCTCTCATACTTGGTGACCTTGAAGAAGACTACAGGTATCATGCTGAAGAAAACGGGAAATTCTATGCAAAATTCTGGTACTGGATGCAGTTATTCATCCCTTTGCAGAGTTTTATCAAAGATCTATTTTTCTGGAGCTATTTCATGTTTAAGAATTATTTTAAATCAGCTTATCGCAACTTGTTCAGGAACAAATTATATGGCGCAATTTCAATAGTAAGTCTTGCAATTACAATAGGATGCGCTGTGTCATTGTTCTCGATCCTGCATCTCTTCTTCAAATTCGATTCAAATCATAAAAACAGTGACCTGATATTCATGATAGCAGGAGCAATAGCCGTCAATGATAGCGAAGAGATATGGGCGGATACTCCATTGCCATTGGGATCTGAAATCAGAAGAGAATTACCAATGATCAAGAATGCAGTAAGGGTAACAAGAGTTAGCGGAAAAGTGAAATACGGTGAAGGGATTTTTTATGAAAGCATCACATTTGCCGATCAGAGTTTTCTTGATATGTTCACTTACCCGCTAATCGACGGGAAAGAAAGTGTCCTTTCTGAAAGAGATGCCGTAATTATTACCGAGGAGATAGCATTGAAATATTTTGGTGACGAAAAACCGGTTGGGAAACAGCTGGTTGTTACAATGGGAAACGGAAATAAGGTTTCATATATCGTAAAAGCCATAGCAGAAAATATATCAATTATATCTACATTCGGATTCGATATATTAATGAATTTCGAAAACCTTTACCGCACCGGGATATTAGAAAAGGATGATTGGTCAACCAATATCAGGGCTACATTCTTTATTCCTGAAAATCTCGGGGATATACCCCTGATAGAATCTCAACTAAATAAATACATTGACATTCAGAACAGAGTCAATCCCGACCGGAAAATCATGCGGTTCACTGCAGAACCTTTACTTTCTCTTTATGAAAACCCAAATGAAATTAGAAATTCAATAACAGGTTCAGGTAATCCCAAAGGGCCTGTCGTATTCACAATCATAGGTATCCTCCTCCTGGTACTTGCGTGTATAAATTATATGAACGTTGCTATCTCCACTGCATCAAAAAGGCTCAAAGAAATTGGGCTCAGAAAAGTGTTCGGCAGTAAGAAATCCGGTGTCGTTGTTCAATTCCTGACGGAAAATCTATTAACCTGCCTGTCAGCTTTGATTCTGGGAACTATACTTGCCCAGACGTTATTTTTCCCGGCATTACGAAAATTCGGTGAGCTGAATATTCAGAACAACATTTTTACTTCCATAGATGTCTGGTATATTTTCCCGGTCATTCTGCTTTTTACTTCTTTAATGAGCGGTCTTTATCCTTCTGTGTTTATTTCAAGGTATAATCCCATTACGATATTCAAGGGGAAAAGGGTGAAAACAGGAAAAAACAGAATCATTAAAACTCTTTTGGGATTCCAGTTTGTAATTACTTTCATTCTGATCACCCTGACAATTGTTGTCAGGCATAATGCAGAGTATCAAAGCACCCTTGACTGGGGATATGATCCGTCAAATGTAATTATTGTCCCGGTTTCACCGGGACAATATCCCATATTGGAAAACGAGGTACGGCAAAATCCGGATGTACTGGAAATTGCCGGTTCTATCGATCACCTTGGAAAGGCTTCATCGTCAGCAACGATAGAATTCCAGGGAACTAAATATAGATTCATGAAATTCGATGTAGGAATCAATTATATCCAGACTCTGGATCTCAATGTAATTGAAGGGCGGAATTTCAATATTGAAAAAAGTACAGACAGAACCTCATCGGTACTTGTCAATGAGGAAATGGTTAGGCAGATGGACTGGAATGAGCCAGTGGGAAAACATTTCAATCTAGGCACTATAGATTATACTGTTATTGGAGTAGTTGAAGACTTCCATCATTATAATTTTATGGCTAAAATCAGGCCGATGTTCTTTCGCATTTCGGACGAAGATGAACATGAATACCTGCTGATAAGAACAAAAAATGAGATGAGTTCCGACACATTTGAATATCTAAGGGAAAAGTGGAAAAAGCTAATTCCCGAGGAGCCTTTTAATGCATTTTACCAGGCATTTGTTCTTGATGATTACCTGAGAAGCGAAAGAAATATCGGCAGTTTATTTGGTGTATATGCACTTGTTGCCCTTGTCATCTCAAGTCTGGGAATATTCGGATTGGTCTCATTGAATGTTATGAGAAGAATAAAAGAGATCGGGATTCGCAAGGTTCTTGGGGCGGGTACTTTTAGTGTCATCCGGCTTGTAAATAAAGAATATACCGATATTATGCTTACCTCGACAATACCGGCATCTATCCTGAGTTATTTTTCTGTTAACGCTCTTATAGCAATGATGCATGAATATCACTTGTCAGTATCTGTATTTCACATTATTTTCACCTTTATTATAATCATATTCACAACATTATTGACGATATTTTCACTGGTAAATAAAGCAGCGAAAACCAATCCGGCTGATACCCTCAGATATGAGTAGGATAGATATGTAATATGGTATTAAATTTCTTTGAATTACAAATTAAAAACACTACTTTTCTGTTGAGCTTAATCATATCCATCCGGAGGTTATCTGTATGCTAAACAGAAGAAGCTTTCTTAAAAGTACATCTATTGGTCTGTTTTCATTATCTTCGCTATCTGTCCGGTGTGCAGAAAAACAGGACAGACTCACATACCTGGTCTCGCACATTGAATCAGCCCCGGATTTTGATTATATCGTTAATGTGATCCGTGATCAGCTTGTGCTTGAATCCGGACTTGCTTATTTGAATACGGGAAGTCTGGGAACGTGTCCCGCAATTATCCTGGAATATATATACGACCTCCTGTATGAGCTCGAAAAAAATCCTGTCAGCATGAACTGGGGACCACTCGGCAGCGAGATGGAAAACGTCAGGGAGAAAGTCGCGGCTTTTATCGGCGCTGAAAAAGAAGAGATCATTCTGACAAGAAATACAACGGAGGGTATGAACTGTATCGGTTCGAGTTATAAATTTAGAACCGGCGATGAAATATTAACCACCAATCACGAGCACCCGGGTGGCATGGTCTGCTGGGAGTATTCAGCAAAAATGCGGGGAGCAAATATCAAGACTATCGAAATGCCATATCCAGTTGAAAACAAGGAACAGGTATTGACACTGATCGAAGACAATATTACTCCAAGTACAAAAATATGCAGTTTCAGCCACGTATCAACAATAACCGGGCTAAGGATGCCCTTGAAAGAGATCTCAGAGATCACGCGTCCAAAAGGTATCCTGCTTGTTTGCGACGGCGCACAGGCACCTGGAATGCTCAAGATTGATGTGAAGGATCTTGGGGTAGATATTTACTCAGCCAGCGGGCATAAATGGATGATGGCTCCTAAAGAAACCGGTTTTCTGTACATCAGAAAAGAAGTGCAGGAAAAAATTAAACCTGTATTCACTTATTCCGGCTACGGATCATACTCCGCATCGTCAGGAACAAGAAGTGTTGTAACTGTTCTCGGATTGGGAATGGCTATTGATATCCAGAATTCTATTGGCCCAGATAGGATAGAGAAGCAATGCAGAAAATTGTCAGGTCTTCTTTATCCAGAACTGATGGATATCCCCGGACTGGAGATGATAAGCCCAAAAGATGAAATCCTTAGAACGGCATTATTGAGCACAATAGTCAGGAAAGGGAAAAACTCTGATATAAAGAAAAAGCTTGAAGAGAATCATGTTATAGTAAAAGTATTGCCAAAATATAATGCACTAAGGTTTTCTACACATTATTTCAATGTTACAGAAGAAATAGAATACCTGCTGAGTAAACTTCCTAATTTTCTAAACGCCTGAAAATGGACAGTATCTAATGGAACGTGAATTTATATGGAAAAGGTATGACGGCAACCCTGTGTTTCCTGCAGAACCGGGAACATGGATGGAATCTCAGACTGCAAATCCCGATATATTGTTGATTGATGATACTTATATTATGTATTTCAGGGGGCAGCAGGGTGGGCATGACAGGATCGGATTAGCGGCCATAGGAAAAGCCAGGTTCAACGGGGGATCATGGATGGTCTATCCTGAACCTGTTATCGATATCGGCAAGAAGGGAGATCCGGATGAAACTCATGTGCTTGATCCTGCATCTGTCTTTATTGATGGAAAAGTATACCTTTATTACTCTGCGGTGAGTCCAAATTGCGACAGGTCTGTTTGCCTGGCAACATCAAACGATGGAATCCACTTTGAGAAATACGAGAACAATCCCATTTTAATTGGCGGAGGCCCTGAGATAGTATTTAGGGATGGAGTATTTTATCTATATTACTGGAAAGAAAAAGCCGGTGGAGGTTTCCAGATCCATCTTTCAACATCTGAAGACGGGCTTAATTTCAGCGAATATCTGAATGAACCTGTTCTGCCGGCCGGGCCCGAAGGTCTGTGGGACAGTCACACGGTAGAGACACCGCGGATTTTCGAGGAAAACGGATTATATTACATGGTTTATTGCGGATCAGACAGGTACGATGATTATCCATGGAATGCCGGTCTTGCTACATCACGAGATCTCGTTTCTTGGGAGAAATACAGGAAAAATCCGATTTTTTCGCGGGGTGAAGAGGGCGAATGGGACGAAGGTGCAATCTGGTTCACAACGGTCGAAAAGATCGAAGGGTTATATTACATGTGGTATGAAGGTTACGGTGGCGGAACAGCAAGGACAGAGGAATACGGATCGTACCTGAAAGGCGGAAAGTCACAGATCGGCCTAGCCGAGCTGGATGCGGATTATTTCTTTGTTAAACCGTGAAAAAATTTCCTACATGAAACTCTAATGCAATATTAACGACAGACAGGAATGTCTGTCCAACTAATAGTGCGGTCAAAAATCCTTATTCTGCTTAATAAATATAATCTTTATTCTTGATTGGGTAATCTTATAAATACGAATCATATATGAGGTATTTATAATTCCCCTTAATAAAGGAGATTACGGGAGTTGTTTATCACCTCACGACTGCC
>JANQEH010000147.1 GCA_028278455.1 bacterium | reverse complement strand
TAACAGTTAAAGTGAAGGATTCTCATGGGTACAGAGACTGCCGGAAAGAAAAAACCGAAAGGGCCGAAGGGCGAAGTGCATATTACTGATGAACTTTGCAAAGGCTGCGGCTTTTGCATCGAGTTCTGTCCGCTGCACATTCTCGCATTTTCGGACAAATTTAACTCAAAAGGCTACCATCCGCCTGTAATCATTGATGAATCACGATGCTCCGGCTGCGACCTGTGCGGACTATATTGTCCGGACTTCGCAATATACGGCGTCAAATTCAAATAAGACACGGAGGAACCAGTTTTGAAAGCAGATCCTAAAGGCGTATTAACAGGAACACATTTCCTGGACGGTGACCATGCCTGCTGTGAAGGAGCGCTCGCTGCCGGATGCAGGTTTGTTGCAGGTTATCCGATCACACCGTCGACTGAGGTTGTTGAGAGAATTGCAGCCAGGTTCCCACATGTCGGTGGTATGTTTGTCCAGATGGAAGATGAAATCGCGTCGTCGATAGCTATCCTGGGCGGTGCCTGGGCTGGTAAAAAGGTGATGACAGTTACATCCGGACCTGGTTTATCATTGATGATGGAGCATGTCGGTCTTGCCGCTATCAGCGAAACACCGTGTGTTTTTGTTGATGTTCAGCGAGGCGGTCCTTCAACCGGTCTGCCGACAATGCCCGCACAGGCGGATATCATGCAGGCACGCTGGGGTTCGCACGGTGACTATGAAGTTATCGCACTTTCTCCCAATTCCTGCCAGGAATCATTTGACCTGACCATTACCGCATTTAATCTCGCTGAAGAGTACCGGGTACCGGTAATGTTCATGCTTGACGAATGTGTCGGTCACATGCTTGAAAAAGTTGTCATTCCTGAAGCAGAAAAGATTGAAGTCACACCGCGTAATTTCACAAAGAAGAAACCGGGTGAATTCAAGCTCAAAGAGACAGACGATTCAATGATACCCGAAATGGTAAAAGCCGGAGACGGCTACAACATCCATGTTACAGGTCTGACCCATGATGAACGCGGTTATCCGAATCTGACGCCCAAGATTCAGGACCAGCTTGTTCGGCGTATCTGCGACAAGATCAGAAATAACGCTGACAAGCTCTATATGGCCGAAGAAATCATGATGGACGATGCAGATATCGTACTCGTCGCGTTCGGTATTACCTCCCGTGTTTCAATGAAGGCGATCGACATGGCACGCGAGAAAGGTATAAAAGTTGGTATGCTCAGGCTGCAGATAATCTGGCCGTTCCCGGAAACAAAGATCAGAGAATTATCCGAGAAGATAAAGGGATTTGTCGTACCCGAAATGAATCTCGGCCAGATCGTACTGGAAGTTGAGCGGTGTGCTGCAGGAAAAGTACCGGTTGTACCGGTTTCAAACGCCGGCGGCGCAGTCCATGAACCAGAAGACATCTTTAATGCAATCCAAGGAATAGTCAAATGAGCGAAACAGTAAAAACAAAAAAAGTCGTTGAGGACAATCCCGTAAACCAGTATTTACGACTGGACAGGATGCCCCACATCTGGTGTCCCGGATGCGGAATCGGAACAACCGTTAACTGTTTTGCACGCGCAGTATCCCAATCAGTTGACGACCTGAATAAAGTATCGATAGTATCCGGCATCGGTTGTACCGGCCGTGTAGCCGGCTATATGAACCTTGATTCATTCCACACCACGCACGGGCGCGCGATTCCGTTTGCGATCGGTCTGAAACTTGCAAATCCAGATCAGAAAGTTGTCGTCTACAGCGGTGATGGTGACCTGATCGCCATCGGCGGAAACCACTTCATTCACGCAGCGCGGCGCAATATGGACCTCAAGGTTGTCTGTATCAATAACTTTACCTATGCGATGACTGGAGGTCAGGTCAGTCCGACCTCCCCGCTGGACACCATCGCTACGACAGCACCATATGGTGTATACGATGACGTATTCAACCTTCAGTTCCTTGCCGAGTCCATTGGGGCTGTATATTCAGCTCGCTGGACTGCAACACATGTTACCCAGCTGACCAAATCAATGAAAGAGATGATGAACAAAAAAGGTTTCTGTTTCATCGAAATTCTTTCGCCCTGCCCCACACTGTTTGGCCGCAGGAACAAGATCGGTGATGGTCTGGATCACATGCGTATATTCAAGGAAAAAGGTAAAGTCAGAAAAGGCATGGCAGCTAAAGATGCCAGTATTACCGACGAAGAATTCCCGCTTGGCGTATTCGTGAATACAGAGCGGAGAACATACATTGAGTCCATGAATGAAAGATACTCAAAAGTCTTCGGTCCCAGCTACGAACCATATCCGGAGGGAGAATGAGCACTAAACAGATGAAAATAACGGGCTTCGGCGGCCAGGGTATCATTCTCACCGGCATGCTGATTGGAAAAGCCGCCTCTATTTATGAGAATAAATACGCCACGTTAATCCAGAGTTTTGGACCGGAAGCACGCGGCGGAGCCTGCCAGGCTCAGGTTATTGTAGCTGACGATCCGATCCTCTACCCGTATGTACGTGAATGCGATATTCTGATTTCCTTATCCCAGGAATCGTATACCACGTATGTACCGAGCCTCAAAGAGGATGGTGTTCTGATATATGAAGAAAACCTTGTCATTCCGGGAAAACTGCCGAAAGGCGTTAAAAGCTTCAGTGTACCGTCTACTGCGATTGCTGAAGACCTTGGACGAAAAATTGTTGCCAACATCGTTGCACTGGGATTCTTTACAGCAGTGACCGGTATAGTTTCTCCGGAAGCGATGAAAAAAGCGGTCCAGGCAACAGTTCCAAAAGGTACCACAGAATTGAACCTGCGGGCCTTCGACAAAGGTTTTGAACACCATAAGAACGGTAAATAAAACTTGTATCACACTCTTTGTGTATGTATCTTAGAATAGATACATATAACAAGGAGGGCGGCCTATGTTTAATGAATATCCAAAACAAGTACATCTGAATTCAGGTGAGACACTGACGATTCGCCCGCTGGAGCAGAGGGACAAAGAGAGTCTTCACAAGTTCTTCGTCGGCCTTCCTGACCGGGATGTAATGTACCTGAAAGAGGATGTCAAAAGCCTTGATGTAATCGACAGATGGTTCGCAGAGTTGAATTTTAAAAAAGTCATTCCGATTATCATGCTTGTCGATGAGACAATTATTGCGGATGGCACACTGCATGTTGATGAATACGGATGGGCTCGTCACATTGGTGAAATTAGGCTTGTTGTTGCTAAGGAATTCAGGCGGAAGGGAGTGGCAAAACTTCTTTTGCGGGAACTATATTTCATCGCGATGAAGATGCAATTGGAAAAACTGGTCGGAAAACTTATGACTAATCAGCGGCGCGCGATTGAGATTTTCCAGGAACTCGGATTCAAAAAGGAAGCAACTCTCAGACACCATATAAAAGACAGAAAAGGCCACAACCATAATATGATTATTATGAGTCATATGGTTGATGCCCACTGGAAAGAGCTTGAGAACATGCACCTGCAGGATGATTTCTCAGGTGATTTTTCCGGTATGTAGTGAGATTCATATTATAATGAATATAAAAAGCGGACCTGAATTAAGGTCCGCTTTCTTTTTTAGCCGAACTTTATACTGTATAACGGAAAACACGGATTTAGACTTTATTATTAGTATGTGCACGTATCATTTACAATAAAATAACAAAAGGGCTGGTCCCTGTTTCAACCTGCCCTCTTATTATCGACTGTACGACACCGGACAACGTCCTTATGTGCTGTATGTATATTTACAAAAATCCAGTGTCAGAACTAATACAATGGTAATAAAAAAATATTCCAAATAAAATGTATTTTTCAATTTATTTTTGGAATATTTAAATGTTGCTTGTTATACTCATGTATAAACTATAATTCAGTAAGTCCTTCCCTGATTGCAAATTTGATCAGGTCAGCCCAGTTATGGATTTGGAGTTTATCCATAATCTTTTTCCGGTGCGTATCCACGGTTGTATGGCTGATTGCAAGTTTATCAGCTATTTCTTTCGATGCGCAACCCTCGGCAAGAAGCTGCAGAACCTCTTTTTCCCGAAGTGTCAGGATTTCAAGTCCTTTAGTTTTCTGATCATCTTTTCCTCTTACCAGTCCATCGATCACCGAATCAGATATCTCCGGTGAGAGGTATTTCCTGCCCCCGGCTACTGTTATAATTGCTTCCTTCAATTCGTTGAAACCGCAATCTTTAAGAAGATATCCGGACGCTCCTGCTTCGAGCATGCGAAGAACATAGCGTTTATCTGCCTGCACAGAAAGGGCAATTATCTTCATTTCAGGCTTTTCTGAAGTAATACGCTGCGCAGCTTCAATGCCGTTCAGGTCCGGCATGGAGATATCCATAATTATTATATCGATCTCCCCGCTTAATGCCAATTCCACAGCAATTCTTCCGTTTTCAGCCTCTGCAACTACTTCCAGGTCGTCATGCTTGTTCAGCATTTCCCGGAGGCTTTCCCGGATAATAGCGTGGTCATCAGCCAGTAATATTTTTATTGTATTCAATCCCATGCTCCTCTGAGATCGGCAGCATGAGTTTTACTTTGCTGCCCTGACCTTTAGTTGAATTTATCCAAACCTTTCCCCCGAGGTAGCCGATACGTTCCCGGATACCAAAAAGACCGAATCGTGCACCTTCCATTTTCTTTTCATTAACCGCAGTGTCATCAAAACCTCTGCCGGTGTCTATAACTTCCACATAAATACTTTCAGCATCACTAATTAGCTTAACTTCCGCAGAGTTGCATTCCGCGTGCTTTACGATATTTATCAGCAGTTCCCTGATACTTCGGAAAAGAAAAATCCGTTTCTCTTCAACAAGTTCGGCGCTGAAACCTGTGCAATCAACTGTTACCTGCAAATTATGCTTGTTTTGAAAATCTTCCGCAAGTTTTTCGATGGCCGGTTCGAGTCCGAGTTCGTACAGTATTGGCGAACTTAATTCAAATAACAGCGTTCTGGTATACTTTACTGCATCACCGATCATGTCGATCAGGTCTCTGGTATCCTGTGAATCCTGCACCATCCCGGTATCGACAAGTTCGCTCATTCTCATTTTTGAAATCACCAGAAGCTGGCATATTCCATCATGCAGTTCCTCCCCCAGCTTATGGCGCTCCTTCTCTTCCAGCTTTGAGAGTTCATAGGTCATTATTTTGAGTCTTGCCTGGTTCACGAGCAGTTGTGCGTTGATGGCCTCAACTTTCTCTTTTTCGGTTTCAAGATCATTACTCTTTACCTGAATCTGGTGGAGCATTGAATTAAATGAGTCTACCAATTTACCGATCTCATCTTCCGAGAATTTCTCAGCCCGGACGGAATAATCCCCCAGTGTCGAAACTTTCTGTGATGCACCATGCAGCGCTCCCAGAGGACCGGTAATGCTTTTCACAAAGATCTTGGCGAGGACAATAAGAAAAATTACCGAAATGGTTATAACGGATATTACCGGTGCTATGAGCTGTTTAAGCGGTTTCAATATTTCAGTCAAGGGGTAGCGGACCTTTATAAACCCATTATTATCCTCACCATAATATAATACATCAATAAACTGAAATGCGAGCAGTGGATCGATCTGTTTTGCCATAAAGTATTTCGGATGAAACCACTGTGTTATTGACGGGCTGGTAGTTCGAAGAAAATGGTTAACGTAATCTCCGGCTACAAGAGAATTACCACTGTTTTCATATGTTGAATATAAAATTGATCGTAATTCTGATTTATTAAACGATTGGTCAAAAAAAATACTGTCTGCTGATCTATTGTAAACAAATATGAACAGATCAAATTCAAACTGACTTCCGATATATGTCAGAATCGAATCAATTTCCGCTTTTTTCCCGTGATAAAGCAGATCACCAAGCAGAACTTCATGTTCTTTGGAAAGCTTATCGAACCTGCTCTTCAGTTCCAGCGAATTATTGATCAAAACATAGTTAAAGACAAACGCGAAGCAGATAAAATATATAATTGCCACAAGGGCAAAATTATTCAGCGTCAATTTTGTATTGAAGGGTAAGTTACTAAACTTTTTTTTGTATTCCGATAACATAATCCGTGCAATTACTTAATTCTTATCAGTCCGGTATAGTCTGTATTGTAGTTCTACGTCTCAAAAGTAAATCTGTCAACCATGATATCTTAATATTTCTTAGAATCAAGTATAGCAGCAATATCAATGTAAAAGGTGGAATATATGTTGTATTAAATGTCATAATTGCATTAACTGTCAGAATCAGATAGATACTGAAAACCGGGTGCCGGTACTTTGGAAAGAACAGATAATAGAGCGCGATTACATACATACTTATCATCAATTCAATAATAAGGATGTCGAGATCGATCCTGAAAAAATTGATACTGATTGGGAAAATACAGATACTGCCTATCAAGAGCCCGTTATATTTTCGTTGAATTATTAGATATAAAAATACAAAAACGGGAAACGTGTTAAAAACCTTTACAGGAAAAAAGTATTGCTGAATAAACATGGCAAGAAAACATACAGACAGTAATTTTTGTTTTGCTTTGAAGATACCAAAAGAAATTATAGAGAGTAGCATTCCGAGTAAGCACAGGCTTCTAATTATACTGCCTGTTAAATCAAGGTTCTCATAATAAAGAAAGAAATCCTGCATCGGTTTACCAGGTATGATTTCTGTCGGTTTGCTGTGTATATAATAAATAAAAAAAGGCAGAAATGCAAGATTTCTGCCTTTTCTGCAGGACTACAAGTGGGATAAATGCTCAATCTGGAACACACATATGTCCATTCCAATGCCATCCATCAGGACACCTATGTGTACCGTTATCAGATTCAGATTCGACACACCATCCTAAAATAGCACCATAGGGATCCGTTTTCGCAATTCTGAATTTATCCTGTTCCTTGTCAAACATCTGAACAAGATAACCCACCAGTGCATTAGTCTCATTTTCAATAATGACATTGATTGTCCCCGGTGGAGGTGCCTGAATGGTAGTACACGTTGTTTCACTGCAGGCCATGATATTCTCCTTCCCTAAAAAAAAGAAAATAGTTAATTACCATATCCCAACTATCCCGAAGAATATCCGCGCTGTAACTAACTGATTTTTTTATGGATTTTCAACATATTTTTTCTTTTTATACTCTTTAAGCAGGTATTTGTAAAATAATTAACCACTATCATCCAACCATGTACATTTCAATCTAATTTCCAGGGGGATAAACTATGAAGATCAGATCAATACTGGCGGTCTTATTGACATTACTGCTGCTCCCGAACATGTTATTCTCCCAGGTCAAGACCTCAGCAGTAAAACAGGATGCGTTTGACTGGATTGATTCCCGTGCCGAACTTCTGAACAGAACTGCAAAAAGCATCTGGGAATTCGCCGAAATTGCCTACACTGAATATAAATCTGCCGAATATCTTTCAAATATACTCGAAAATGAAGGTTTCAGAGTTACCCGGAATGCAGCGAACATTCCGATGGCGTTTGTCGCGGAATACGGTTCTGGCAGCCCGGTAATCGGAATACTCGGAGAACTGGATGCGCTGCCGGGGCTTTCCCAGCAAGCAGGAATTGCTGAAAAAATCTCAATCGATGAAAACGGAAATGGCCACGGTTGCGGTCATAACCTGCTTGGTGTCGGCAGCGCCGGAGCCGCAATGGCAGTTAAGCACGCAATACAGAAGTATGGAATTACCGGTACTGTCAAGTTTTTCGGTTGTCCGGCAGAGGAGACCGGAGACGGAAAAGTATTCATGGCCCGAGAAGGTCTGTTCGATGATCTGGATATCTGTCTTGACTGGCATCCTGGAACAATAAATTCCGCGATCCTGCAGACAACGACAGCTGTAAACGATTTTGAGGTTATATTCGCCGGGAAAACCGCCCATGCGGCAGGTGACCCGTGGAACGGCCGGAGTTCGCTTGATGCTGTAGAGTTAATGAATATCGGAGTCAATTTTCTCCGTGAACATATAAAGCCAACTGCACGAATACACTATGTCATTACTGATGCGGGTAAAGCGCCTAATGTTGTTCCCGACAGAGCGTCGGTCTGGTATTTCGTCAGAGATATCGAACGGAGAGATGTCGAGGCCATATATGGCCGGGTATTAAAAATCGCTGAAGGCGCAGCACTGATGACAGATACGGAGATGCAGGTAGATTTCTTTTCAGGAATTTATAATTACCTGAATAACAGGATAATAGCTGAAGTCCTGCACAAAAACCTGGAACTTGTGGGTCCGCCGCAGTTCACAGAATCTGAACAGGAATTCGCGCGAGTGCTTCAACGGACGTTCGGTAAGGAAGAAGCCGGAATGAACACGGAAATAAATGAGCTGAAGGAACCCGGCAGCAGATCAAGCGGCGGATCGACAGACGCTGCTGATGTCAGTTGGATAGTCCCAACTGCAAGAATCAGAACAGCATGCTGGCCGCTGCATACGCCCGGGCACAGCTGGGGAGTTGTAACCTGTACAGGTTCAGATATTGGATTTCGTGGAATGCGGACTGCTTCCAAAGTACTCGCCGCGACTGCTTTGGAGGCAATGCTGGATACCGGATTTATAGAACAGGCCAGGAAAGAATTTCAGGAAAGGACTGCAAATTTTGTCTATAAAAGCGCTGTCCCCGAAGGACAACCGCCCAGGATTCCGGTAAGAAAAAAATAGGTTACTACCTGTTCTTTATATCTATTATAGTTTCAGATATAAGTTCTGCGAAGCGCTGCAGTGTATTAGAATCATTAAGCATACGTTCCCCGTTCGTGTTTGAAAGGTACAGCATTTCAATTAGAACAGCGCCGTAAAAAGCATTGCTGCTTCTGATAACTGCAAAACCTCTGCGCCGTGTCTTGACCGGTCTGAAGGAAACTTCCCTGTTCAATCTGGATTGAAGTAATCGTGCTGTTTCTCTACCTCTTTGAGATGCATAGTATATTTCAGTCTGATTTACCGTACGGTTTCGTGCGGAATTAGCATGAAGCGAAATAAACAGGTCCGGCCGCCAGAAGCGGGATAGCCTTATCCGCTCGGCTATACTCACTCCTCTGTCACGATTCCTGGTCATTATCACCATAATTTCTTCATTCTCAGACAGCAGCGATTTAATTATCTGACCGGTTTCCAGAACAAGATGTTTTTCCTGGGTGCCCCCTCTTCCGATTGCTCCAGGCCTGTCTCCCCCATGTCCCGGATCAAGTACAACAATAAACTTTTCACCGATTCCTGAGTGATAATTTATTACAAGCTCCGGCGGATTCAAATTGAAGGAAATCTCAGGTTCCGCTGTAAGCGTGTCAAACTCAAATGTGAAACGCATTGTATCAGATGAAAATTCACGGTGTATGTTTCTCAGAAGTCCATATTGGTAATTGCTGGTATAACTGTATCCACGGGTAACACCGTATATTTCAAGACAAAAACCGGAATCGGACACGGCAGTGACCGAATACTCCGGTTCCGTTAAACATGTTTCCGGATAAAAATATATTCTGATCTCTTCTCTGGCATATGCAATGCGCTGAATGAGATTGATATCAGGATCTTCTTCGAGAAGATTAACAATAAATATAGAAACGGCGGTCAGGATAATAAGAATAGAAGCAGATGCCCAGAAAACAGGTTTCCTGTGGAACGGTACTGCGGGCAGCGGATTAAAGCTGTCAATTGTATAAAGCGGATCATTATTATTATATTTGCCTGTATCCGGTGCCATTCCACTTATTACGGGGAATAACAGTAATCAGATTCACTAAAACAGGCATATATAAACAATTAATGAAGAAATCTCAGGATAATCATAGTAAATTAGCCGGAAGCGAACCGGTAATGCGGAGAAATTGAATATCAATTGTCATATTGCATATGCAGGAATTGTGAATATTCGAAATTAATCTGCTGAATCGTCATCCCGAGAACCGATTCAAGTTTCACAATGAATTCAGAGGCCTCAGTTTCGTAAAATTCCACCGTCATATCAATGCCAGTTTTGTCAAGCAGATATCTGGCAAAACAGCCGGTCTGGGCAGTATAAAAGTCTACATTACTGTTCGAAAGACGGTAAGCTTTTGAAATACGATCATCCACCTTGACATTTTTGTACTTATCTGCGTCATACAGTAACTCATTTATGTCAATCTCCTTCCGGTTGTTCGCAACAAATCTCATCCAGGCTGATATCGATATATTCATGTAGTTGTTGGACAGTGCAACTGCAAGCCCGTTGTTCATCATTTCAGTACCGGCTGGTCCTATAACACGTTTTGTAATTATCTGTGCAATTTCGTATTGGGCAAGGTTCGTGCCGGTATCGACAGTGTAAATTGACATAGAAACCGGATCAATGCTCTTTCCCTCCCGGTAATCATGAAGCGCAAACTTTGATTCACCATACTTGTAAATATATATATTTATTATTTCATTGAAATCGACTCCGAGAGTATCGACTACCGATGCGTACATTCCTTCGCATAATCCGATAACCCGCTCAATATCATTACCCGTTGAACTGGTGCTTCGATAATGATACATAAAGTGTTCGCTCTGCTCTGTTTCCCAGTCAGTATCATTATCAAATTCGTATTGCAGTATTAGTCTGGTGCACCCCAAGGTGATAGATATAAGGGAAATTAGCAGCATCAATATTATTCTTCTTAACATAGTATTCACTAAAAATTATATTTGATATATGTATAAATGTCCAGATAGCGATATGATACGTCATGCAGTTTATATCCGGAAGTCTTGGCATTACCGAAAAACTCTTCCCATTGAAAACCGATACCTGCTTTCAGCACCGAAGATAATCCATAATCCAGCATTATATTTACTGCAGAATTTGTGAGATGCAATTCGTATTTTTCTTTTGTCGATCCGTCTGAATACGTTCGGCCGTATGATATTTCGCCAAAACCTATGCTTTTTATCGTTATTTGGTTAATATATTCGGCAGTAAATTTCAACCGTTTGCCCATCAGGATCTCAATAACGCTGTTTATTCCGATGCCTGTTCTGAGAAATGTATCTTTGATACTGTCAGAAGATTTATAAATAATCTCTTCGTTCGAATAATCCAGTGAAATTATCGGACCAAAGGCAATATTCGGATTTTTGCGAAATACGAATAGGAGGTAACTGTACTCAACAGGAACAGTCTGATATCGGCTTTCATCAGGATTACTGACATTATTTCTTCCGTTACCATCATCATAATCCAACGTTGAAGAAATCCCATATCCAAGGGAAATCCGGTGTTCAGATATTCTTTTTCTGATGATATATGAAGCACTGAGGAACGGCATTCTTGAAGTAAAATATGGCGGACCGATTTTCTTTGCGTTATCGACAAGGGTGTACGATCTGTATGATTTGGTACCGGCAGTAAGCATAAACCGGGTATAATCGAAGCCTGGACTATTATTCCGCGACTCCTGAGCCGAACTATAACCGGACAAAGCAATAAGAATAATCAGAATAGTAAAAACACGCGGCGAAAAATACATTCGGATAAACCTTTGGACATCTGAAAGCGTTAAATACGAAATATAATAGAAACTAAAACGATTAAAATCAAGAATATCATTATTACAGTTATAAATACAGATTATTCATTTCCATTAATAAATAATTAACACAGAAAAAAAGTGCCGGTATTAAGGTTCTTTTAAGTTCCCAAATACCGGCATTTTATAGTTTTTTTGTATCTGTCAGCAGGCTGTTCTGGTTTCCAGTGAAAGAGAACTGTTAATGGCTTTGATCAGTTCATCTTTGTTATACGGTTTTTGAATAAAAGCATCAGCGCCTTCATTCAGGATATTCGGGAAATGCTTGTCTTTACTATATCCGCTCGACATAATGATAGCCAGATCCTTATTAATCTCCCGAAGGACTTTCAGCGTGTCAATACCGCTCATTCCCGGCATAACGACATCGAGAATCACCAGATCAATTTCATCTTTATGTTGTTTATATCTCTCATAAGCTTCTTCACCGCTGCTTGCCGTCATCACAGAACATCCCAGTTCTTCAAGACGCAGCCTGCTCAATGTCAATATATCAGACTCATCATCCACAACCAGGATAGATGCTTTCTGGCATTGTTCGGAGACCGATTTAGCTTCATGATATTCATTCTCTTCTGTGCAGGGAAAGAAGATGAGAAATGTCGTACCAATCCCTGGAGAGCTTTCACAATAAATAAAACCGTTGTGATTCTTTACGATCCCGTAAACCGATGCTAGACCAAGACCAGTGCCCTTTTCACTGCTTTTCGTTGTATAAAAAGGTTCAAAGATATGTTCGAGCACATCACTGTCCATTCCGATACCGGTATCCTCAATTGTGGTCTGAACATACATACCCGGTTTAATTCCAGGAAACCTGACCGAATCATTTTCTCTGATTACAATATTTCTTGTTTTAATGGCAAGCTTTCCTCCGTCCGGCATTGCATCTTTGGCGTTAATAAAGATATTGGTGAAAATCTGGTCAAGCTGATTCATATCCGCTATAATTGATTTTATGTCAGTTGACAAACTCAGTTCAACCTGAATGCGTTTATCGAATATCTTTTCTGTTACCCGAATTGCCTCGCTGATAATCCTGTTTATTCTGACCGGTTTTTGTTCATACTTACCAGCACGGGCAAAGCCCAGAAGTTGTTTTGTCAGGACAGAAGCACGTTCAGCTCCTTTCAGAATAATATCCGCGGCACGGCCCTCTACCGTTTCATTATCAGGGAACTTGGCGTATAACAGTTCAGCAAAACCCATTATACCGGTTAATATATTGTTAAAATCATGTGCAACACCACCTGCAAGCCTGCCGATCGATTCAAGTTTCTGAACCTGATAAAACTGCTTCTCCAGATTCTTACTTTCTACTTCCTGCCATTTCTGCTTGATTGCCGTAGCAACAATTTCTGAGGCTGCTTCAAGCAGCGCCAGGTCATACGGTGAATATTTTGACCTGTCCTCAAAATCCTGGACGCACATCACTCCGATTACTTCATCATTAATCATCAGCGGCACACCCATCCAGATCTCAGCGGGCGGCCCCCAATCTTTGAACTCATCTTTTTCTCTTCTTTTTTCAAATTCATCTTTTGTAATGAGAATCGGACTTTTCTGTCTTATCAGTTCTGCGCTCAGCGACTTAGACAACATGACATTTTCCATCACAGAGATTTCATAACAATCCAGAGTGGAATATACGAATTCCAGAGTATCTTCTTCAGAGTTATACAGCGCAACAAAAAAGTTTGTAGAGTCAATCACTCGGCCCAATATATTGCTTACATTCTCATAATATGATTCAAGATCGCTGCTAAGGCTCGATGCTCTTGAAATTTCAAGCATACATTTTAAAATTGACTCACTGCGCTTCATTTCGGAAATGTCAGTAATATATCCACGTATACCGTGGATCCTGCCGTTTTTAAAGATTGCCTGAGCATTAATTCTTGCCGGGAAGATTTCCCGGTTCTTTTTATTGAATATATATTCACCTTCAGTAATCCTTTCATTCGGATCGGAAAAAATTTCTTTCAATTTATTCAAGAACTTTTTACGTTCATCATCAGAAATCACATCGTCAACGTACAATCCCTTCTCAAAATCGGACCTGGAGTAACCAAACAACTGCAATGCATATTTATTCACGTATGTCAACATGCCGTCCGCATCAATTTCGTAAAGTGCTACAGGCAAGTTTTCCGTCAGTTGGCGGTACTTGTTTTCACTGATTTTCAGGGAGTCTTCCATCTGTTTCCGCTCGGTAACATCATTCGCGAAAGCGCAGAAATACTCTTTTCCATCAAATTCAACATGATTAATCGATATCTCCACTGTTATGACAGTACCTGAACTGATTCTGAATCCCGATTCAAAAGTACACACTTTTTCCGACCGGACGTGCTTCCACCCCCTCCGGATTTCTT
>JANQEH010000163.1 GCA_028278455.1 bacterium | reverse complement strand
TGGTGTTGAAAGGATTATAGATGTGCTGAAAGATGCCGGTTAAACTGGGATTCAACGCGAAAACCGGCGCATAAATATGCAAAATACATATCCCGGAGGATATTATGATAAGCGAAAATGAAAGAAAACTCGAAATATTTAAAGATGAAGCCCTTGTACATATGGATGCGCTGTATAATTCTGCGCTGAAATTGACCTATAATGAAGATGACAGCCGGGACCTTGTCCAGGAGACATTTTATAAAGCATACAGGTTTTTCGATCAGTTTAATCACGGGACAAACTGTAAAGCATGGTTGTACAGAATATTGAAAAATACTCTTATAAATAAATACCGCAAGAAATCCAACTCTGTAAAGCATGTAGATTTCAATACCGTTGAGCCGTTTCTCGATACAATTGTCGATAAGCAGGAGTTCGCGGAAACGTATGACGAGAATACTTACAAACACTCCGTCAGCGACGAGGTGGATGCAGCGCTCTCAAGACTTCCGTTTAACTTCCGGATGGTACTCGTATTGTCGGATATTGAGGGATTCTCGTACAAGGAAATCGCCGATATCATGGGGTGTCCGGTTGGAACCATCAGGTCCAGGCTTTCCCGTGCACGTAAACTGATGTACCGTTACCTCCAGGGATACGCAAGAAAAAACGGATACATCGACAGTGAAAAATCAGACTTTGAAGAAATTGAGGCTGACGAATCTATCTACTAAAAGCTCCAGTGGTCTTCACCGGTGTTCCGGTCGTTTTCAGGCCTCACGTTCAAATAATACTTATAACCGACCTCATTCCCATCATCATCATTGTGAATGAGGTCCTTTAATTGCTCGGAAATTTTATTGTCGGAAAACCAGCTGTCAAGCTGAGATTGAGGTACCCAGACATGATTACCGTCAGTATCCGTCAGGGCTTCGATAATAAAAATGGTTTCGAACAGTTCTCCGCCTGATTCATGGTCAAGCAATATCCACGCGTCAACCGTATCCCCGTTAGCCCATTTGGTCTTCCCTTTATGCCAGTATATTCCCTGGTCAGTCTCATCCCCTCCAATCCAACTTCCGGCATCACATCGCTGTCAGCGTTCTTCAGGTAGTTAATAAGCTCTTCCCAGGTCATCGATATCTCCCGATACAAAACAGATTTTTTGTCAAATATTACTATTTCACGCAAGTCTGCTAAGATAATGATCAGATTTGAAAAAACAAAGTCCTTTCTGAACGCTGTTCTCTGCACAAATATGTTGTACGGTCAGATCACAGCTCTTTAAAGGACTGTTGCGTAACAGTATGACAGGTAGAAATTTACTCAGGCTTTTTCCGGAAACCGATATCCTCCCGGCTTGAGGAATATATAGCTCATTATCAAAAGCGACAGGAGGTATGCTATTCCTCCGATACCGCCGGTTATGGAAAATATTCCTGATGAGCTGAATAGACGAATCATCCCGGAAATATACCCGAATCCGCTAATGATTATCAGGATTCCGGCAATCTTTATAGCGCCTGATTCTCTGGACATTAGAGAGCCGAAGATGAGCGCTGAAATGCCCAGAAGACCATACGGAATTGAATGAAATCCTGAAACGCTGTTTTCACCTCCGGACCGATAATGATCGATGAGAAGAAGAACAGTCTCTTTCATTTCAGGTATTGCATGCAGGTCTTTCAGAATGGGCACAATAGCATACATGCTTGAGTACATGACAATACTCAGAACAACATATGCCGGAATGAACACTAAACCTGTCATTGCCAGTTCAGGAGATTTTTTCCTGCAGAGGAGATAGATACCTGAGAAGAGAGACGCCGAAATGCATACGGAAAGAAAGGAGAATATGAAGTTGACGGAATTTCTGTCCTGATTTCCTGATCTTACGCGCAGAAAATCCTCGGCTGTTTCAATATTTCCGTTCGCGGCATTTGGTGATAGAAGGGAGATAAGGATCCAGACAATAAACAGAAGAATAAATGAAGCGGAAGAATAACCGATAAACCTGGTATTCATGAAGCCTCCTGGTTGATGATCCCTCTTGGTTAGATACAGATTATCAGAATGTTGAGTGTGGAACGATTTTCAGGCAGATTCAGTATTAAAATACCATCATTCAAAACCATATGTTGCTTCCGATTGACAGAACATGTTAAACGGTCTGTAAAACGGCAGTTTTACGGTTTTAAAACCTGTTTGAAAATCCTATGCGCTGTTGTATATTGAGCTTATGGATGAGAATGGCAAAAACCGACTGGTATGTATACTGAAATCGGGAATAGCAAAGCATGCATATGCATGGCTTTTTCTGTTTGTTTTGATGATTCTTGAAGATCCGCTCAATCCCCTTCATTATTGGAAATACCTGAGATATATACTTTTCACCATGCTGCCGGTATATTTACATTTCTATGTAATGGACCGGTATCTGTTCAAAAAGAAATACCTGTTGTACATCCTGTTTTTGATCCTGATCATTATCATTACCGGGACTATTGACCTTTCCATTTTTCAGGATACCGAAAAACCCAGGAAAACTTTATCAGTCATGTTTTCTCAGATATTGATTATCGTTGTCTCTACCGCTGTCAGGATGGGCGGCATAGGAGTAATGAATGAACTGAAAATTCGTGACCTCAGGACAAAGCATGTTCAAACTGAACTTAAGCTTTTGAAATCACAGATCAATCCCCATTTTCTGTTTAATACTTTAAATAATCTTTATGTTATGGCAGGCAAAGGCAGCGATACCAGGACGGCTGAAGGGATATCCGGACTCGCCCAAATGATGCGTTATGTTCTGTATGAGACTGATACGGACCTTATCAGTTTGTCAAAAGAAGCTGACCAGATCAGCCGTTTCATCGAGCTGCAGAAACTCCGGTTCGCTGATGATGACGATGTCACGATAGAGTATACTTTTGACGAAAACGAGGTAGATGTATCTCTTCCCCCGATGCTGCTGATTCCTTTTGTCGAAAACGCTTTCAAGCATTCTGTAAGCCTTCAGCAGCCGACTGTGATAGAGATTGAGCTCAGCGCTAACAGTGACCAGGTTGCTTTCATGGTGCGTAATACAGTAAACCGAATCAGGCAAAAAGATGAGGATACTGTTTCATTAGGTTTGAATAACGTAAAGAGAAGGCTGGAGCTCCTTTATCCGGAAGCTCATGAACTTACGATTGCAGAAGATGAAACCATGTTTTCAATAAATCTTACCATACAATTAAGAAAGAACAGGTCGTGATAAACTGTATTGTAATAGATGACGAACCGATGGCACTCGAACTTCTGGAAAACTATATTTCGAAAGTGCCGTTTCTATCATTCAGTGCGGCATACCGGGATGCAGTTAAAGCGCTTAATGATATATCAACTGCAAATATCGACCTCATCTTCCTGGATATAAATATGCCTGACTTGAGCGGTCTTCAATTCCTTGAAACGCTCACCGATCCGCCGATGGTTGTTTTTACCACTGCTTATTCAGAGTATGCTGTAAAGAGCTACGATTATGAAGCTGTCGACTATCTCCTGAAACCGATCGAGTTCGAAAGGTTTCTGAAAGCTGCAAACAAAGCCTACGACAAATTTCTTACAACAGAATCACGCAACAGCGGGATCGACACTGTTTTCATAAAGTGTGGAACCGATTACCACAGAATAAATCCCGAAGATATCTGCTATATAGAAAGTGCGGGAAACTATGTCGAGTTTAAAACCGAGAGTAAAAGCCTCATGTCGCTGCTGACCATGAACGAAGCGATGAACCTGGTCGGAAAGCGCCGTTTTATACAGGTTCACCGGTCATTTTCGGTAGCAATCAGGCATATTGAAGTAATCGAGTCCGACACAATCAAAGTATGTGGAAGAGATATTCCGATTGGGCAGAAATATCGTGAAAACCTCAAAAACCTGATTTGAATCACAGGTTTTTCTGCAAAGTTCTGACTGAGGTAAAGAATCGCGCATCGCCTGCCGGAAAAACCAAATATCACTTTAATTCCCGGTATCATTCCGTTTCTTCAAATGTCATTCTGAACTTGTTTCATCCCTCATTGCGGATTCTCTTTTTGTTTCTTTGTACGGAAAGTATTTTAAGTCTGTATGCCGGGTGATATTTCAAACTGAATATCTGTCATAAGAAAATCCTCCTTTTGTATGGAGATCACCCGAATTCTCGGGGGGGAGGAGGATTCTTTTAATTAGTTTTTCAGTTTAAAGGCAGGGTAAAGCTGAATACCGATCCTTTTCCAACTTCGCTTTCAACATGAACACACCCGCCATGGGTCTCGATAATTTTTTTCGCGATAGCAAGTCCGAGACCGGTACTTTTTTCACCTTCAGTCGCCTGAACACTCGTTTTCTGAAACTCTTCAAAAAGTGTTGATATTTCTTCAGGAGGAATTCCCTGACCCTGGTCATGAACTTCCGTATAAATCATCGAATCCCGTTCAAAGATTTTTACAGTAATCTCGGTATCACGATGCGAGTATTTTATCGCATTGCTAATCAGGTTATTCAAAACCTGGGTAATTTTTTCCTGATCGATGTTGAGTTGAATGCTCTCAATTGCAAATGATTCTCCGATTGAAATCTTTTTGTTCTCTGCCAGAGTACGGTTTACCTTGATACATTTTCTTATGAAATCGATATAGTTAACATCGGTGCGGTTTACCTCGATTTTGCCTGATTCAATTTTTGAAATATCAAGAAGATCATTCAACAGTTTAAGCATGAAGGTACTCGAATTTTTGATTTCCTCTACAAAGTCAACGTATTCCTCGTTGAGACCTGTGTCCTCCTCTTCAAGAATGAGTGAAGAAAACATGTTTATCGCTGAGATAGGATTTCTCAGATCATGAGCGGCGATTCCCAGGAATTTGTTTTTCTGTTCATTCAGTTCTTCAAGCCGCACTTTTTGTGAATTAATCTGACCGACATATTCGATCATGGCAATATTCTGCATTATCCGGCAGTAGAATTCCTCGGTATTGAACGGTTTGTTGATAAAATCCGATGCTCCGTTTTTAATGAACTGTGCCGACAGGTCTTTTTCATCTGTACCTGATATACCGATGATCGATATCTGTTCTTTCGTGTAATTCTGCCTGATATTCCGTGTCAGTTCAAAACCGTTCATATTTGGCATATGGTAATCGGTCAGAACCATTCGTACATCGTTGTGCTTTGTGATGAGTTCCAGCGCCTCTTTGCCGTCAGCAGCCTCGCTTACATTATACTGGCGTATTCTAAGCAGTTCAGAGATGTATTTGCGGGATGTGATTGAATCATCGACTACAATAATTCTAATGCCTTTGTTCAGTAAAATCCTCTGAATAAGTGAAACGATGTAATCCAGGTTGTGTGTACCTTCCTTTATTACATAATCGACAACTCCCTTGATCCATATTTTTTTTCGTACATCTGCATTATACGTCCCGGTAAATACCACAGAGGGAATGAAACGGGAGAGTGCAAGGTCGACAATTTCACCTTTTGGTGAATCGGGCAAATTCAGGTCAAGAAGACTGATAAAAAAATCGTGTTTTTCGCTTGCCAGAATTTCCGCCGCCTCCTTGTAACTGAAAGCGGTTACGACGTTAACATCGAGATCAGTTTCAATTCTGGACTTAAACATGCGGGAAAGTGTGGGTGAGTCCTCGACTAAAAGTACTTCCGGCATAAGGCCGCTCCCCAATAAATACTTAATAGAATCGAGTTGCTAATAACAATTAATAGAGATAATTCACAAATTACAACAGTTATAATGCTTATAACACATTTTTTGCGCTGAGTGTCCTTGCTTTTTTCAGATAAGGCTGTTATACTGAAAACTTGATTGATGATGTAAATTTCCTGTTGCGATTTTGATTCAGATTTACTATATTTGTAGTAAGAGTGTTTCTGCCCGAAATCCAAGCCCGGCCGGTCTGATAGCAATGTAGAAATCTTCATGGAGCAGATCATGATTCGTATCAGGCCTATTTTGCTTACTGTAATACTGTTTACTTCAACTCTTCTCTATTCTTGCGCTGCACGAAATGCCGCATTACCGCAAAATGTTTCTGAACTCAACAGGCTCAACTTTCCGGATTATGTGTGGGATATCAGTTATTCGACCGATGGCGAATATTTTGGACTCACAGTAGGTAATAACAGCAGGTACCTGTACGAAAAGAACTGG
>JANQEH010000138.1 GCA_028278455.1 bacterium | reverse complement strand
CTCCTAACGGGAAATACATAATTTTCAATTCAGGTAGTAACATTTGGAGGATGACTGCAGAAGGTGGTGATCCTATGATGCTGACAAATTCAGAAATTCATGATTCCCGGCCGTATTATTCCCCGGATGGGAAAATGATTGCTTACGATTCAGGAGATCCTGCATGGAGAGGAAATGTTATATCTGGATAATGAACGCAGACGGCAGCAACCCGAAACAGATAACAAAACATGACGGTGTTGACGTACATCCCCGATGGTCTCCGGATGGAAAAAAGATCGTTTTCCAGTCCAATAGAAGCGGAAACCGCGATATCTGGATTGTAAATACCGATGGTAGCGGATTACGTCAGATAACGAATAATCCCGGACCGGATATGACTCCGTACTGGTCTCCGGATGGAAAGAAAATTGTATTTTCATCTATGAGGAACGGATCAGAAGGACTGGACCTATGGTCTGCAGACCTCAATATACTATTGAGAGAGCACCAAAGAACACCTGAAGTCATTAAAGGTTTTATTGATGTTGATAATGGAAAGCTATATTATGAAGAAGCAGGTTCAGGTGATATTATATTCCTGATCCATGACGGAGCCATACACTGCGAGATCTACAACCATCAATTTCTCGAGTTTGCAAAGAATTACAGGGTGATCAGATATGACAGGAGAGGCTACGGTAAATCTCCTGAACCGGAAAAAGAGCATTCAATAATAGAAGATGTGAACAGTCTTTTTAAGACGCTTAATATAGAAAAAGCAGCAGTGATCGGCATGTCCATGGGTGGAGGCCTTGCAATAGATTTCGCACTTGAATATCCTGATAAAGTAACCTCACTTATTCTTGTCGGGGCAGTCGTAAGCGGTTTCAGCTACTCAAATCATATGTATACCCGGGGCGGGCATATGGACCCGGAGCTTTACCAGCATCCCGACAGGCTGAGAGAATACCTGTTTGAGAAAGATCCTTATGAAATCTATCCTGAAAACAGGGAAGCAAAACAATATGTAAAAAAGCTAATTGATGAGAATCCGCATAATATTAACTTTGATAAACATGCACTGAACAAGGGGCCATGGCGGGCGGCTCTTGGTTTTCTGAATGAGATTAAGGCATCCACACTGATAATCGCCGGAGAATACGACATACCAGATGTACATGCTCATGCTGGAGCGATAGAAGCAGGAATCCCCAATGCAAAAAGGATCATTATTAAAAATTCCGGACATCTTGTACCTGTAGAACAGCCTGAAGAATTCAATAAAAGAGTACTTGAATTCTTGAAAGACATTAAATAGATTTTTACTGATTATTCCGGAGAAGCAGAAGGTGGTCAATGGATCAATATCAATTGACCGCTGTAAAATTGTCCACTATATTGCAGTCTGATTTTTATAATATTTGCATTGATTTTACAGAATAGCTTTAATATCTTTTGTACCAGCACCTGATTTCCCCTACCATTAACAAACGGACCTGATATCATGAAAAATGTTATACCTGTATTTTTATCAATATTAATTATTAATTGCAGCGGAGGAAACGTGAATGATATGTACAGTTCACTTCCGGAAGAGGTAGATGGTTGGAGTAAATCTGACGATGATGCCAGATACGGTAGAGAATCATTATATAATTACATGAACGGTGGAGCAGAATTATACCTTGCTTTCGATTTCCGGGAAGTTTTTGTACGAAGGTATTCAGACGGCAGTGAAAATGAAATTGTGCTCGATATTTATAATATGGGATCCCCGAAAGAGGCATTCGGGATCTTTTCCTGCGATAGAGAGGATGAGGATGCCGGGATAGGCCAGGGTTCAGAGCATGGTCCCGGATTATTACGGTTTTGGAAAGACAAATATTTTGTATCGATCGTCGCTATGTCCGAGGACGAAAAAACCGACCGGGCAATGGTTTCAGTAGCAAAAGCTGTCGAATCAGTTATTCCGGCACCCGGAAACTTACCCGATCTGATAGGGAGTCTGCCGCAATCCGGTATCAAAGAAAACAGGACGAGTTTTTTTCACTCTAATGTTAGCTTGAATAACAGGTATTTCATCGCAAGCGAGAATATCCTGAATCTCACGAATGATACCAACTGTGTATTTGGAGAATATGGTAATCATGGAGAAGAGACAGGTTTTGTTCTTATAGTTGAATACTCTACAGAAGATGAAGCTGCAGCAGCTTTCGAAACATTCACAAATTCCTACATGCCCGATGCAGAGGGTAAGAATATAATTAAGACAGAAAATGGTAATTGGACTTCCGCAGTCAATAGCGGTAAGTTCATCTCGATAGTCTTTGAAGCTCCGTCTGAAGAAAGAGCCGGGGAGCTTCATTCACAGATAACTCTTCAGGAAAGGTAAAATTCTATGGTAAAGATAATTACACGTAGAGATTTTATGAAAGGCAGTACATGCGCGGTACTGGGTGCAGCAATCGGCCTGCCGGTAAAGCAAACTCAAAAATCAAAGGTCATACTGATCCGAAATGAAGATGTTCTCGATGATAGCTCAAAAATAAACCAGGAAATACTCGGTCAGATGATAGATGATGCTGTGGCCGCTCTCTTCGGTAAAAATTCGGGACAAGATGCATTTAAATCTATTATTAAACCGGGAGAAACTGTTGGTATTAAAACAAATGTCTGGACATATCTCCCGACTCCAGCTGAGGTTGAAAATGTCCTGAAAGAAAGAGTAATGGGCTGCGGTGTAGAAGAAGCGAAGATAGGGATCGATGACCACGGTGTTAGAAGAAATGAAATATTCAAGAGTGCAACATCGCTTATTAATGTACGTCCACTGAGAACTCATTATCTATCGGGTGTAAGCGGGACAATGAAAAACCTCATCATGTTCTCAGATTCCCAGTCAAAATGGCATCCTAACAGCTGTGCTGATCTTGGTCTGCTTGTGAATGAACCAATGGTAAAAGACAAAGTACGTTTGCATGTTCTGGTCGCTCTAACACCCCAGTTTCACGGCAGGGGTCCGCATCACTTCAGCAGAAGATATGTCTGGAAATATAACGGGCTAATAGTAGGTACCGATCCCGTGGCAGTCGATTCTACCGGATTGAGGCTCATTATGGCGAAACGGCGCGAAGTGCTGGGCAGGGCTAAGGAATTACCACCGGTCCCGAAACATGTACAGATAGCAGATGTAAAGCACGGACTCGGTAACAGCGATCCAGATAATATCGATCTGGTCAAACTGGGCTGGAAAGACGATATTATGATCTGATATAATATAGAAAGAATATATTGAAACAATTTTACCCGGAGTGATCATGTACTCTAAAAGAAATGTTGTTTTCTTTTTCGTATTCTTGTTTGTCGCATGCACAGGATTAACTACTTCTCAGATTTCACAAATGGAATATGTCAGCAGCGCTCTCTGGTCGAGGGCTCATGACATCGAAGTCCGGGAGAACAATGCATACTGCGTTTTCGGCAATGGCCTTGCCATCCTCGATCTTACCAATCTCAGGAGACCTTCACTTGTTTCTCAGGTATATCTTGGAGGAGGATCGGGAATAGAAATCAGCAGTAAGTTTGCTTTTGTCGCTGCGGAGAAGAACGGCTTGCAGATTATTGATATTTTCAATCCTCAAAAACCATATCTTATAGGTAGTTTAGATACTCCCGGCGAGGCAATGGATCTTGTGGTTTCAGGAAACAAGGTATATCTTGCGGATGGATCTTCAGGGATAAAGATCATTGATGCCGGGGATCCTAATAATCCCAAAGTCATTGGTTCACTAGCTACGCACGGAACTGCAATGAGCCTTTTTCACGTTGACAGCACCCTGTATGTTGCAGATGGTGAAGCAGGCCTCCAGATAATTGATGTTTCCGATCCTTCCTCTCCGAAATTATCGGGTACAATCGATACCCCTGATACTGCTGAAGAGGTCGCTGTAAGAGGCGGATATGCATTCATAGCGGACGGAGCATCCGGGATGCAGGTAATAGATATAAGCGATATTTCATCCCCGAAACAGATTACAACCTTCGAGACATCGGGATATTCCAAAGGAATATATATCCAGGAAAATCTTGCATATGTCGGCAATCTATATGACGGCTGTATGCAGATAATTGATATAAGCGATCCAAGCAATCCGAATGAAGTCTACAAACACAGACATACGATCTATAACGAGGCTTATGACCTGATCGTTAAAGAAAATTATGTTTACCTCGTTGACTATTTTGCAGGGGTATTCATAATAGATAAATCCAATTTGGAAAGACTCAGACAGCGAGGGTATTACTCTACTCCCCTCTCCCTCGTTAGTGTATCAGTGGATGGAGACAGGGCTTTTTCGGTCGGACAGTTATCTGGCCTGCCGATCATCAACATCAGCGATCCGTCAAACCCGGTTCTGGAAGGCAGATTCCGGGGATTGAGATTTTCTAATGATGTCCAGACAAGAGGTAATTACGCTTTCGTAACAGACCGACAGCTGAAAGGTGTTCTGTTTAGCATTGACATCAGCGATCCTACTAAACCGGAGCGGGCGGGAATGCTCGAAACTGAGGGAGTTGCCAGGGCAGTTGTCCTGCAGGATAATTTTGCATACCTGACAGATGACAGGTTCGGTTTTCATATAATCGACCTGAGCGATCCGGAAAACGCAATAATAACCGGTAGCCTCGAGATCACCGGATACTCGAACGGACTTGCCGTTGACGGCAGTTATGCATATGTCGCTAACAGCGAGACCGGGCTTAAGATAATCGATATAAGCAATTCAGAAGAACCGCGTCTTGTGTCCGAACTGCCGACAAAGGATAATGCATATAATGTAGCTGTTATGGGGAATTACGCGTTTGTTGCGGATGGCTCAAGTCTACTGGCTGTCGATATATCGGATAAGTCAAGCCCGAAGATCGCCGGATCACTGGAAACCGAAGGATTTTTTAACTCCGTGGCTGTCAATGAGAATTTCGCATACGTAACCGATGAGAATTTCGGCCTGAAGAAGATCGATATCGGAGATCCCGCGAATATGAAGGTTGTCGCGGAATTCAAGACTACAGGTGAGCCATCGGATGTTGCACTTTATGGCGATTACGCCCTTGTAGCCGACGGTTTCTCACTGGTAATTGTGAAGTAATCACGGTTTAGTTTATAATCTTATTTCTATTTGAATAAAAATAAAGGCCGTAGTTTCCGTCCCGCAAGATGCAGGAGGAAATCAGAGACTATGTAAAGAAATAGTTGATTACCCTCTTTGTTAAAACAACTAGTTGATTTTCTATTTTGAAGCCCCATCCTTTAATATAAGCCGGAAAATCACAATAATTTTATCTATAATATAGGGAGAAATCAATATCAGGACGCTGAAATCCTCCCGTTTCTGGCGAGAAAGGGAAGATGTTGTGAAAACCTATTAATAAGAAATGAAACACCAATAAAAAAGCCTCTCCATAATTAATTAGAGAGGCTTTTTAGTATTATATAAATTCAGGTTTATTTCTTCTTAGTTGCCTTTTTCTTTGCCGGGGCTTTCTTCTTAGCGGGAGCTTTTTTCTTGGCGTTGGCCTTGCCTTTCTTGAGTTTCTTTAGTATATCTTCAAGTGTTACAGCGCCGATCTCCTGCAGTTCATAAGTTACGCGAGTGGTCGGTTTCTTGATCTTGATGACCTTTCTCAGGTCTATTGGTGTACCGATCACAACGGCATCACATTTGGTCTTCTCGATAGTAACCTCGAGATCCTTCATCTGCTTTTTTCCGTATCCCATTGCCGGGAGAAGAACACCGATATCGGGATATTTCATGAAAGTATCTTTGATGCTCTTGACCGCGTAAGGTCTCGGATCGATCAGCTCTGTTGCGCCGTATTTCTGCGCTGCGACAACACCGGCACCGTACTTCATCTCACCGTGTGTAAGTGTCGGGCCGTCTTCGACTACGAGGCATTTTTTACCGTTGATGACCTTGGGATCTTCTACGAAGAGAGGCGATGCGCCTTCGATGATCGTGGCTTTAGGATTAAGTTCACGAGCAGCATGGATAACCTTTTCCACATTTGCTCCGTCTGCAGTATCGACTTTGTTGATAACGATCACATCGGCTGCTCTTACGTTGACTTCACCGGGATAATAAGTGGTCTCATGTCCGGCCCTGTGCGGATCCATGACGGTAATGTACACATCGGGTTTAAAGAATGCGAAATCGTTGTTACCTCCGTCCCAGAGAACAACATCGGCTTCTTTTTCCGCTTCGCGGAGGATAGCTTCGTAATCCACTCCGGCGTACACGGTCGTACCGGCAACGATATGCGGTTCATATTCTTCCATCTCTTCGATTGTGCAGTCGTGTTTTTTCATATCCGCGAGAGTTGCAAATCTCTGCACTCTCTGTTTTACGAGGTTACCGTAAGGCATCGGATGCCGGACTGCAACTACTTTCAATCCCATACCCTGCAGGATCTTCGAGACGCGTCTTGTTGTCTGACTCTTTCCGCAACCGGTTCTGACGGCGCAGATGGCAACGACCGGTTTGGATGATTCCACCCAGGTCTCCTGGAGGCCAACAAGCCTGAAGGAAGCGCCGGCGGCGTTGACGATCGAGGATTTGCTCATAACGTATGTATAAGGTACATCGCTGTATGAGAAAGCGACCTCATCGACTTTATGTTTCTTGATCAGCTTCTCCAGGTCGTCTTCCGCATGGATGGGAATACCCTTCGGATAGAGTTTCCCTGCCAGTTCTTTCGGATAACGTCGTCCCTCTATATCGGGGATCTGGGTTGCCGTGAAGGCAACTACATCATAATCCGGGTTGTCGCGGTAGATGACGTTGAAATTATGAAAATCACGTCCTGCGGCACCCATTATAATAACTTTTTTCTTAGCCATATTATCACTCCATGTTAAAAATATTATTGTTGATACAGGTAAAAAACAAAAATAGCACCATAGAAACAAATCTCTGGCGCTATCAGGCTACACAGTTTAATTCTTATTTCTTACAAATTATGACATTTTTCTCAAAAAGTCAATATGAAAATAAACCGTTAATACAATCTTTAACGGTCTGGATATTAGTAGATTATGATGGTTTTGTTATCTTTCAAAACCTAAATTCTTCAGACTGTGGTTCTTCTGAATCCCTGTTTATATCAAAATCAAATGTTTATCCCTCAGAAACCTTTTATTATCTTATAGACTCTTATACATGAATCTTCATTTTTAGATTTGAAATTTTCTCCCCTGGGTTGTGAATATAGCATTCCATTCTTAATAAAACTTCTTGAAGTTAGTATATCTGTTTCAAAAGTATAAAGAAATTCACCTTCAGATGAAAAAATATCAATAGTAGAAGAAATTCCCGCTCTTTTCCCGGAATCCTCATACCATTCTCCCACAATCACCCAAATCAGATCATCATCGTCAACAAGAATATCTCGGATTATAGGAGGATATTTTGGCAGTTTTCTTGGAATATTACGTGAGATACCGGGTTTGAGCTCTTTGTCAAATCCCCTTTCTTTAAAATAGTTGTGCACAGCTTTTGAATATTTTTGTCTGTCGTATTTACGCCCAAATGTCAATTGCTTTTTTCCTTTTAGATCATACTTGTTAATTTTATATTCCGTTGCGTTTTCAGGATAATATATTTTTAATTTAGAATCAACCGCCAGGAGATCATAATAAAAAGGTAGATATAATTCAATGGGATCAACTACCAATTCCGTCACCTCATTAATAACCTTTATATTATTGTCATATACGCTTAATTTATATTTTGCAGTAAAATCTGCGTTTAATACATCACCTTCATATAGTTCATAAGAACCTATAAAGAAATCACCAAAAGGTTTATAATTTGAAGATGAACCATTATTTCTCCCTACAACAATATAATCAATATATTTACCGTTGAGATCCCAGATTTTTATTCCTCTTGTTTCCTCAAATATGTAAATTCTGTCGTTGTGTATATAGAATCGAGAAGAATATGCTAATTCTCGTGGACCATGCCCTGCTCCTCCGAATTCTTCTATAAAATTTCCATCCTTATCGAATTTCATCATCTTATAGTCATAATGAGCCAGAACGTATAAATTTGAATCACTATCAATATCCATAGATCCAACACTTGACATATAGTATTGTTCAATGTTAGAAATATCAATATTAAATACTTCGTTAAATTTTATTAGATCTTTCCCATTATATTTAGGTTCCTGGTCCATAATTTCCTGATTATTTTGAGCGGTGCAAAGTTTACTGAAGACTAGAATAACCAATAGAATTAACACAAATGTTTTTTTATCCATAATTATACTCTTATTTTGTTGAAAATTATAACCTCAATCTAAATAAAATTAGGGTGATTTATTTATTACTGATCTGTTTAGTTAGGTTCGCAAGCCCAGTAACCGTCACACCATGGTCCTGATCCTGTCGGGTAGCAAACAGGCTGCTCACCATCGAGTCGGCAATGATTTTCTGTGGCCCGAGGATCACAGCATTTTTCTGGAGTTACTGCTACTACCGAATTCAACATAGGTATTGCAACTACAATTAATATGACAGAGTATAATATACTCCATTTTAAAATGTTTTTAAAGAATTTTGTAGCCATTTTATACTCCTTTCATAATTAAACTATTTACCAATATATTATTTAGACTGAGGTTGGTATTTATAGAAATATTCTCTTAATAATCCTAGAAATAATTTCATATTCATCCTGTTTAAATTCAAGAGTTATATTAAAATGGGATAATATAGTATTATTGTCATCTATTAGATAAATTGAGGGTGCGTACAAGGAAGACAACAATACTTGATTATTAATGTAGACAAACCCTGAAATTGTATCAACACTTTCAATATTATAATCAGTAATGTAAATTACCTTAATCCCCTTTTCTATTATACTTAGAGAATTAATTATAGATTCTATCCTTTTCCTTATAATAAAAGGCTCATCGTGTTTTGAAATGACGACAAGTTTTTTTGGATTTTTGAACTTTGTTATACAATCCAACTTAAAATTTTTTCCTATATTCGAATAGTTTTCAAATATCATATTATTATTCATTTCAAGCTTTTTTAGTAAAGAATTTTTCTTTGAAATCTCGTATTGCATTTCAGTAATAGTCTTTTTTTGCAGAATATTATTTTGTTTAGTTGTATATATAGACACAAGCAAAGTAATGATGATCAAAATAATAGAAATTTTATAGAGGTTATTATCTAGTAATCTCTCAAGCTTTTCCATTGTGATATATCCTTAGAAATTGTATATAAATTTGTGTATCCTATTTTAGAAAGTTGCACCGCAACCTTAAAAGCACCTTGTCAAGTTGAATTATCACAGAATATTATTATTGGTTTTGACTTGGAAAGGTTTTTCATCTTATGAAGATTATTTTTTATTGAACTATAAGGAATGTTCATCGCATCAGAAATTGTACCCTTTTTATACTTTCTTTCATCTCTAGCATCTATCAGTATCCCATCATTCTCATTTATTATTTCAAGAGCTCTAACTGCTGTAATTTCCACAATTTTATTTTTATAGATATCTATAGTCTGGATACTGTTATCATATAATAAATAGTTAACAATGCTGAAAAAGAGAGTAACAATAAAAACAAGTTTAACTTTAGAGGATTTTATTTTGAAATTTATTTTCTTGGGGTATTGCGTAAATAGCAACAATATCAAGATTAAATTGAAAGATATTGAAAACAATGAGATGCTTTCAAATACTCTGATTGGGCCAAAACAATTACATTGAAAATCTATGTCTTTTATATACATCAATATTTTTAATGAGGTGAATAGAATCATTAATATGTTAAGTATAAAAATTGCATATATTTTATATACTCCTATCAATAATGCAATCCCGCAAAAAAGTTCTAAAGAGGGTATAATACAAATAACAAGATTAATAATAACCTCGGAGTGAATTTGAAGATTCTCTACAGCCTCTTTAAATGCCATTAGATTAACTGTTTTAAATATCCCTGATAGTATAAACAACACGCCGAGGAAGATACGGATGATGTGGACGTAAACAGGTTTTAGTCTGGGCATAGGATTCGAGATTATTAATTATGTCGTTTTAGTTATCTCCCGCGGAATTTGCGGGATTCCCGTTGAAGCAGCTTTGATTCAGATATCCGGCCTGCGTAACAGGCTGTTGATCATATATTATAAAATGGGATATGAGGTGTTGGAGCCGGCGACTCTTAAATCCTCTTTCCCTTCCAGAATTCTGTTCACCAATA
>JANQEH010000134.1 GCA_028278455.1 bacterium | reverse complement strand
GTTTCTTTTCGAGATAATATACCTTTATGGAATGTTGTTAATTCTCGCTGTAGTCGGATCGGCCGCGGGAGTACTCATTAGAGATAATTTCGGGGTGGATTATATGGCAGGTGTGATAATCATGTTCGTCGTTGTCGGCCTTCTGACGTTCAAAGGCAGCAGGTCAATTGAGAATTTCCTTGCCGGATGGTCTTTCTTATTATACCTGGTATATGCAGTTATACTTATTGTTACAATGATCAATTTCGGACCTCAGATCAGAGAGACTTTCCTGACTTTCGAATCAAAACCGGGATGGATGCTTGGCGGATTCAAATATGCGCTTTACAACATAAATGTCGTACCGGCGGTTATGTTCTGCCTGACTCATATTGAAACGAGAAAAGAGGCGGTTACGGCTGGCCTTCTGGGCGGCGGGATAGCGATGTTCCCGGGGTTGCTGTTTTTTATTGCGATTGTCAGTCAGTATCCGGCGGTTCTCCCGGAAGAGATACCAATTATATTCCTGCTGAACCAAGTAGATATTACCTGGTTGTTTATATTTTTTCAGATAGTCTTATTCGGCACATTGATCGAGACAGGAACCGGCTTAATTCATGCTTTTAATGAAAGAATCCAGTCTGCGTATAAAGCCAATAACAGGCAGTTCCCGAGGAAAATGAGGCCAATTGTAGCGGTTATTTTACTTGTTCTCGGAATGGGTATTGCGAGTTTCGGGCTGATCAACCTGATCGCAAAAGGATACGGCAGCCTCAGTTGGGGTGTATTCGCTGTTTACATGATCCCTGTATTTACTCTGGGTATCTATAGGATCATGAAGAATAAATAAGCAGTTCTATAGTCTCAATCATAAAAACAAACGCTGACTGCCACGAAAGTGGTCACTAATCTGGCTGTAAGCAACCAGACGTGAAAGCCTGCGTCTACCTGAATAATTAGATTTATTCTTTTACATTATTTATATTTCCTGTATTTTGAAGCCATGCCAAACAATGAGAACTGAGGATACTAATACTCTTTCTATAGAAGCCACAGGCTTCAGCAGAGTCCTCAATGGGTAAGACTTCCCAGATTAATCCGTCATTTTTCATCTGTTCTTCTAAATTCCTATTTGAATTTCCCGATCGATGCCATGGGTTCGCCTTTACCCATCGGAGGTGTCCCAATGATATAAAGTACAATACCGTCATATGGGGATTTGACCTCCTGAATGGTTTCCCCGAAGAAATCCGTTAGATAGCCGATCAATTCGCCTTTTTGAACATGCTGCGCTCTGTGCACGAGCGGATAGAAAATACCGTCATAATCGGAACGGATTATCTGATACTCTGTCACCCAGACCGGATCGAAGAGCAATTGAACTTCACCGTCGATCATGTCAAGATGTTTGAGAGTGTTGTATATTCCGTGAGTAAGTCTTTTAATATCCTCTTCATCGGATCTTCCAAGCTTTCCTGATTCGGTTGTAATAGCAGGTTTTCCTCTTACAAGGGCTGTATTAGCGCAGTAAACCGATTGTGAAGGATCCTTGGGTCTGTCGATCTCATGAATGATCACTTTAATTCCGAAGTTGACAGCCAGTTCCCGGGTTTTCCTGTCCTGCTCAGGATTTCCAACCTCCGTGCAGTAAAGAAACGGCATCAGGTCCTCGTTACCGTCCCCGCAGTGATTGTCTATCAGGTAATCACACTGGTCGATCACTTCTTTCGTGATTACCCAGGCAGTCCTTTCT
Source organism: bacterium (assembly GCA_028278455.1). GTDB lineage: Bacteria > SM23-31 > SM23-31 > SM23-31 > SM23-31 > JANQEH01. The sequence goes on along the minus strand of JANQEH010000134.1, from coordinate 4,273 downwards.
GTCATCGTTCCATCCGGACTTCCGGGAAAAGACCTGTTCTGATTTTTCCAATCGTAGGGATTATAATAGACCGTCCGTTTCATGAATGAGGGCATATTAGCTACATGAACCATGATTACCGCGCCGGAAAGCATCGAGGGATCGAGCTTCTTTCTTAGTCTCTGGAGGGCTATCACAGGGGGATATTCATAACCATGTACTCCTGCAGTAAGAGCAAGGACCGGGCCTGGCTCTTTACCGTTTATTATCGTTATCGGGACCTTTACTTCAGGTGCATCGCTGCCAGCCGGGACAACAAGATATCCGGACTTCTTTTCACCGGGCGCTGCAGTTACCTCCCCGACGGTAAGGGATTTCTGGGCATAAGCATTTGAGACAAGTAGAAAGCATAGGGTAATTAGCGCGAAACAAGTCAGAATTTTGCCTTTTTTCATTATAACCTCCCGGTGAATATTTAATTAAATATAGTTATTGTGGAACCGAAATGCGGAATCTGAGTGCAAAAATATGTAATGTTTGAGTAATTATCAAGAATAATTATTATCAGAAAGGCTATTAATTTACTTGAATTAGTAGTTTTTTTTCCAAAAATTGCTGTCTGAATCTGAAATATGGATGGTAGCCGCAATGGATAAAATCATAGATGATCCGCAGATACTTACTCTAACAGCCGCTTTTATTGTATTATCATTAGTAAATATTGTCCTGATCCTGTCGGGCAAGCAATCCCGGTTCAGAAGCTATTCAGGGTATATCTGGTACTTCTTCCTGATTTTTTTAATAGGTGAAACAGTATCATTTTACCTCGCTGCATGGTTCTGGGGATTTTTATGCTTCTTTGCATTGAGGGAATTCTTCTCAATGATAGATTTCAGGCTGCAGGACAGGTTCGGTATTGTGGGAGCATATTTCTCTGTGCCATTCATGATGCATTTTATCCATACTGACTGGTATAACATGTTCATTATAACCATTCCGGTATACAGTTTTCTCATAATTCCGTTTCTTGTTGCGATCGGCGGAAAAGACAGGGAAGGAGCAATAAACTCAATCGGAATTATCGATTTCGGACTATTTCTGTTTGTTTATTGTATTGGACACCTGGCGTATCTGTCTTTTTACAATATATGGATGGCTGCAATGTTGTTGATCAACGTAGTTATCTTCGACATGCTGGCTATAATAATTGAGTCGAAGGCTGGTGGAAAATGGAAAAGTACCGTTCTTAGCTATATCACATCAGTCCCGGTTATAATTGCTGTCACTTTATCTGTATCTGGATGGTGCCTGTTACCGGTCTTTCATGCCGTGATACTCGGCCTTGTCATCCCGGCAGTAATAATCATAGGGAACTATACCATAAGATATATTGAATCGGACCTTGGGATAATGTCCGAAAACCTGATGCCGGGTAAAGGGGTGATAATAGACAGCATAAAGTCTTTGCTGTATGTGTCCCCAGTGGTGCTTCATTACTATTTATATTTTATCAGAGGAAAACTTCCAGTCGGATGATCTCACTAAAAACACTTATACATATAACAATACTCAGACCGGTCGTTAAACTGATATTCGGAATCAACATCTACGGCCGGGAACATCTAAAAGGGACTGACAGCTATGTTTTGATTGCAAACCACAACAGTCACCTTGACATATTGCTGTTATACTATATCCTGCCCGTAAAACAGCTAAGAAAAACCCATGTTGTTGCGGCAGAGGAATACTTTTCGAAGTCACGCGTTTTTTATAAACTGATCAATTACCTTTTCAGTCCAGTCTGGGTGCGCAGGGATGATCCTGAACGCAAGAAGAATGCAATGCTCCGGATCAGGAGTGTTCTCGAAAACGGTGAGAATATTATATTATTCCCGGAAGGCACGCGTGGAGAACCCGGAGAGATACAGCCGTTCAAAACGGGTATTGGGAGGCTGGCAGAGGAATACAAGAATATACCTATAATCCCTGTGTTTCTGCATGGGCCTGAAAGGGTGCTGCCAAAAAGGTACTTTCTTCCAATGCCCATCTGGAACAATATTTTCATATCGCCACCGCAATTATTCAGCGAGAAAAGTCCTGAAATAACAAGAATACTCGAAAAAACAATAAATGAAATATCCCGTACAAAACAGGTGATCCACCACAAAAGGCACAGGAATATCCTGAAGATACCCAGTACTGTTACAATTCTGGGTATAGATGGATCCGGAAAAAGCACAATCTCACGCAAAATAGCAGAAAAGCTCTCAGAAAAATCTACAGTTGCACTGATAACGGATAACCTTGAATTCTATGAGGGTGGAAAACTGCGTGAACTGCAGCCGCTTGTAACTGAAAAGGTTAGAGGGATAGTCGGGAAATATGCTAAGCAGGCAAAATCGCTGAAAATGTACAAGTTCCCGAAACTGACAGAGATGCTCCTCAGGGATTTTCTGATGGATGAATGCCGAAAATGGTATTCACCGGATATGATCATACTTGACGGATGTCCCTTACTGAACCTGGTTTCTTGGGCGATTCTTTATAAAGAGGAAGAATTCAATGAGGAGTTATGTCTGAAAGCATTAAAAATCTTATCTTCCCGGGATCAGGATATATCGAGAGATGACAGGATTTTCAATGTTTTCCCGGAACTACGGTCAATGACAAAGTTGAAACTAAACAGGCTGAAACTGCCTGAGTCCGTGTTTTTACTGGATGTTGATCCTTCTATAGCTTTTAGGCGGATAGAGAGCAGGGGAGAACAAAGACAGGTGCATGAAAATATTGATAAGCTGAGTAAACTGCGTGATGCATATCTAACAACTATGAAGGTTGTCAGCAGGAAAATGGGTGTTACTGCAAAGACCATTGACGGGTGCGGCACAATGGCTGAAATATTGACCGAAATCCTGGAAATAATTAAGAGCAGCAATACTGAAAAAAAATGTTTTGATTCATAAATGTAGGATTATGAAAGAATCGAAGGTTGAAAAGATAAATGTAGTTGCCACTACTATCTCCGGTTCTATTAAGGACTGGGGTAAAGTCAAACAGATAATCCCGCTATTCAAAGAGCAGGGATTTGGAGATGTAAAGCTGTATGAAGTTGGCAGCCATATGGAAGCAAGGAACAAGACCTGTGAATTGATACAGGGGGGAAGCCGGCTGGTTATATCTGCCGGGGGTTCAGGTACATTCAATGCGGTTCTTGAAGGCTGCTGCGATTCAGGTGTTGCATTGAATGAGATTACACTGGGATTCCTTAGAAAAGGCTCTGCTGATCTTATCGGAAAGGCGCTTGGAATGCCTGATGATATCACTAAAGCTGTTAAAGTCTTTGCTGACTCGATTAGATCATCCAAATCGGTCAAGTGTGATGTATTAAGGGCAGATACCAGTGACAATTTTTCAGTACCGAGACATTTTGTCGGGTACGGTGGCGGTGAGATTTTCGGGGAGATCCCGTATTTTACAGAAAACCGTTTCATTAAATACTATAAAGGTGTTCTCGGACAATTATTCGGTGATCTTGGGCCTTTCTTTGTCGGAGCCTCTCTATCGAGTTTAAGAAAACAGCTTAGAGAGCTGTTCGGTAGAAAGAGGAAGTGGATCATTAAAGTAAACGGTAAGGTGGAAGCGGAAGGTCAATACCAGGCTTTTATTATAGTAAATGGTGATCTCGGTAAAGATATGCCGCTTGCAAAGGATGTCCCTCTCGGATCGGGAGATTTCTACATGTTCGCTCTTCGTGACATCGGCAGATTCAAATTACCGGGACAATTCAAAGAGACTTGGAACGCATCTATAGGAAATGAACCTGATAAATGGGGATATGAGACATACCGCGTCGAAACATCTCTGGAACTGAAGTCTGATAACAGTAAACCTTTCGAGGTCAATATAGACGGTTCAACAATGTTCTGCAAAAATTGCGTGACAATTGAGATAATAGACCAGATCAACCTGATATCGTCTTGAACAACGTGAATTAAGGACGAATTCTTTCCTGAAAATAGAAGACTCGTCATATTGATCCGATAATCTTTGAAACATATTTGCTATTTATTCAGTATTTATGAATAGATTTAGGGGGTTTTTGTACTTTATGTGTATTAAATAGAAGGCTGTAATTTTGTTATTAGTTGAAAATAATAGATATATATTAAAGTTGTCATTCTCGCGAAAGCGGGAATCCAGGTTTTAAATGGTTAGGTTCGGTCTAATGTTTATGATTAGAAACTGGAGAATCATGAAGAGACAAACTCAAAACAGATAAATTTTGGCCGCCATT
>JANQEH010000057.1 GCA_028278455.1 bacterium | reverse complement strand
TGCTATCAGGAGGACCTCTCTTGCACCTGCATGCTCTGCGGAATCGCGGACGGCACGTTTTTCTACTTCAGTTACACTCGATGGTACTGCTACAACCATCCTTGGATGTATGAATCTGTTTATATTGACTTTCTTAATGAACTCCCTAAGCATGTCTTCGACAACCTCAAAATCGGCTATGACTCCATCTTTCATCGGACGAACGATCTCAATATCGCTTGGAGTCCTGCCAAGCATTTTCTTTGCTTCATGACCAATTGCAACGATCTTGCGTGTGCTTTTATTCAAGGCAACTATTGATGGCTCATTTACAACAATACCCCTTCCTTTAACAGAGATCAGTGTATTTGCTGTTCCAAGATCAATAGCGATATCGCTTGATAAAAATCTAAAAGATGACATTACCATATAAGCCTCAATACTTAGTAGAATTCATTTTCGGTTTATCTAAATCATTACAATATATCGTTCTAATGTCTGAAATGTCTCGTACCTGTGAATACCATTGCAATCTTGTGTTCTTCTGCAGCCTGTATTACTTCCTCATCCCTGATCGATCCTCCCGGTTGTATCACTGAAGTGATCCCGTTTTCTGCAGCAGCATCTATCCCATCCCTAAACGGGAAGAAAGCATCCGATATCATAGAAGTTCCCTTCAGATCAAGTCCGGCTTTACCCGCCTTCATAACGGCGATTTCTGCTGAATCGACTCTCGACATCTGACCGGTCCCTATCCCGATGGTCTGTTTATCATTGCAATATAATATAGCATTCGATTTTACATATTTTATCACATTCCAGCCGAAGAGCATCGCTTTCCATTCTTCCTCTTCAGGCTGACGTGTTGTTACTACTTTATATTCATCCCTGTTCGGAAGTTTTATATCCAGATCCTGCAATAGAAAACCGCCTACTACCGATCTCATCACATAAGGATCATGCGTCCCTGTACCCTTATCCTTCAGCTTGATAAGCCTGAGATTCTTCTTTTTCGCGAGCAGTTCAAATGCATCCTCTTCAAAATCCGGGGCGACAACAACCTCAACGAACATTTTTGAGATCTTCTCGGCAGTTGCCATGTCCAATTTGCGGTTGCATCCAATTATCCCGCCGAATGCCGAAACCGGATCTGTTGAGAGCGCCCTTTCATACGCCGTAACAAGGTTCTCACCAAGTGCGACACCGCAGGGATTCGTATGCTTTATTATTGCCACTGCCGGTTCCTCGAATGTCCCCGGAAGGACGATTGCCGAATCAATATCGATCAGATTGTTATATGAAAGTTCTTTGCCGTGAAGCTGTTCATATGGAAGATCAACTCCGGATTTTTTATAATAAGCCGCCTTCTGATGCGGATTTTCCCCGTACCTGAGCTGCTGTACACGCTCAAATTCAAGGTTGAATCTCACGGGGAGTTCTGTACCATATTCTGCCTGTGTTCTCATATACTCTGCTATATATGAATCGTAACTTGAAGTCAGACTGAATACATCTGCCGATAGTTTCATCGATCTTTCGACAGAGATAGAGCAGTTATTTCCCTGTAATTCCTCGATAAATCCGTCATAATCACCAGGTGAGGTGATAGCAGCAACATCTTTGTAGTTCTTTCCTGCCGCCCTTAAAAGTGCAACACCTCCAATGTCGATCTGTTCGACCGCTTCATCCAGAGTGATTCCCGGTTTATTGATAGTATCGAGGAACGGGTACAGATTGACCACTACAAGATCGATCCCTGAAAGTTCGTATTCCTTCAGTGTACCTGCATGGTCATCCGAATCTCTTCTTGCTAGTATTCCCATGAAAACATTGGGATGCAGAGTCTTGACACGCCCTCCCATAACTTCCGGGAATTTTGTTATATCCTCTACCTGAATATGTTCAATATTATTATCTTTAAGTTTTTTCGATGTTCCACCGGTGCTTATGATCTTGACACCAAGTTCAGTCAGTTTTCCGGCAAATTCCACAAGTCCGGTCTTGTCGTATACACTTATCAGCGCAGTTTTTATCTCAGGCATTTTTCCTCTTTACTATTACTTGTCTTCCGTTTATTTCAATTTTGTCTTCTGCGAAAAGCTTTATAGCTTCCGCATAAATTGTGTGTTCTTCCTTTAAAATTCTATTCTGAAGCACCTCCGGAGTATCGGTATCATATACCGGTACAACTCTCTGCATCACTATCGGTCCGGTGTCATATTCGTTATCAACCAGATGGACAGTAACACCTGATACCTTCACACCGTGCTCGATTACCGCTTCATGCACGTGCATACCGTACATTCCCTTACCTCCAAATGAAGGAAGCAGAGCAGGATGAATATTCAGAATACGGTTTTTATAGCTGTCTATTACCGGATCGCCGACCATTTTCATGTATCCGGCAAGCACGATCAGTTCGGTATTCCAGTTTCTGAGGCAGTTCAGTATCTCTGTGTCTATATTCTCTTCACCATGGATCTTTTTGTTGATCACAGCAGTTTCTATACTGTTATTCTCTGCAAAATCCCTTGCACCTGCTCCCGGATTGTTTGTTATGAGCCCGACAACCTCGGCATCGAGCTCGTTTCTCTCTATGGCATGATAGATAGCCTGAAAGTTTGTCCCGGTACCTGAAGCAAAAACTGCAATCCTCAATGGATTCATCAATTCTCCATAAAACAATCATTTTACAGGTGATTCGAGTAATTCAAATTCTTTTATATCGGTATCGATATTTGCTTTTATACCGAACGGTATAGTAAAAATCTCGGATGTATGACCGTATTTCAGGTTTCTCATAACAGGAAATCCCTTTTCTTCAGCAATAGGCTTTATAAGATCCTCGATCGCAAGGTCATTTTCATTATCCGAACTGCAATCAACGAATGAGCCGAGAATCAGCCCGGATATTTTGTCGAATACGTTATGCAGTTTAAGTGTCTGTATAGCCCTGTCCAGTTTGTATGGGGGTTCACCTATATCCTCAACAACAAGAATCGAACCAGCCATATCCGGGCAGAAATCTGTCCCTAACAGCCCGAGTATAACGGCCAGACAACCGCAAATAACAACACCTTCGGCCGTGCCGGGGTGTACAACTTCAAGTTTATCTTTTACTGGATCCGGCAAGAAACTTCCCCCCTTGCCGTTGGTCAGGGTATCCCAGAAATGTTTCTCTGCAGCCCCATCAAGGAAATTCTTTCCGAAATTCGATTCAACCATTGGCCCGGAGAAAGTAACCAGGCCGGTTTTCTTGTAAATTGCGAACTGCAGAGCTGTAGCGTCAGAAAAACCGGTTAATATCCTGGGATTCTCTTTAATCAGGCAGTAATCGATATTCTCGATCAACCTGATACATCCATATCCGCCTCTTGCAAGCATGATCATCTTAACTTCAGGATTTGAGAACATACCATGAAAGTCATCGAGTCTATTTTGATCATTTCCCGCAAGATAACCGTGATCTTCGGCTGCATATTTACCGGTAACGACCCTGAATCCAAGATCCTTGAGACGCTTTATTCCGATATCAAGATATTCAGGATTTACCGGGCTGCCTGGTGATATGACTCCTATAAGATCACTCGCCCTGAGCTTCTGGGGTATCAAAACCATTGCTTTCTACCCGGTAAATATTCAAGCTTTAAATATATAAAATTATTCTTCTTTGTACAAGAAAAATAATTATTTAGGTTATATTGTTAAAAATGATAATTAAGCAGAATTTTCTTAAAGTTAGATTGTCCGATACAGTACATAAAAAAAGCCCCTTCGGTATTGCCAAAGGGGCTCTGTTTAAGAAAATTCAGAAAGTATTATTCTCCGCCTTTTTCCTTAGGCTCTCCACCTTTAACCTTTTCATATTCAGCCTGTGCTTTTTCAGCTTTTTCTATATCACCGGTAAACATATAAAGCCTTACCAGAGCATGCCAAACATCCGGGTCTTTAGGAGTAACTGTTGAAAGTTTTTCCATGCTCGGAAGAACAGCTTTCCACTGTTCCTCTGTGATCTCCTGACCTGCGGCCTTCATTTCCTCGAGTTTCAAATAAGGCATGAATGCGATATTTGTAAGAAGCTGAACATTATCGGGGCTAACTTTTAACGCATCGTTAAACACCTCAAATGCTGCATCATTATCACCCTTTTGAAGCAGCATATTTCCCTTCCATGTAATTAGATTCGCGTTATCAGGCGCCTCGCTAAGCATTCTTTCAATAAACTGTATCCCTTTGTCAAACTGTTTGGTCTGCTCATATCCGAGGATCAACTGCTCACCGATCACAGGTATCTCTTCCGGGGCAACCTCGATCAACTTCTCATAGTATTTTACTACGTTCGGATATGCCGCAGGATCTTCAAGGTTATATGCTCTTTCAAAGTTGATAATTCCGAGGTTCTTCAAAATGGACTTATTATCAGGTTCACCGAGAACAGCTTCTAAATAGAATTTTTCAGCATTGTCAAGATCCTGGAGGTTAAGATAAGCGTAACCAAGGTACTGTTTTGACTGTACATCATCGCTTCTGATCTTCAAAGCAGAATTGAAACGCTTAATAGCTTCATTATACAGAGGATGGGATTTTTCGGTATCTTCCTCTTTATCCGCTTTCTGGAGTGTTGAAAGGCCTGCGGTAAAGTTAATACCATGCATTCTGTCACGTTCAATGTTCATTCTTCCGTTAAAGTCATTTGTCATGCTGCGGCATTTCTCGAAATTAGCGTCCATACCATCGATATCACCGAGCGCCCCAAGGGCAACACCAAGTATAAAATAAGCTTCCTCTTCATTCGGTTTTTTAGCGATTACTTTTTCAGCTTCTTCTTTTGCTTCCTCAAATTTGTTTTTGCTCAGGTTCTTTCTTGCGTCTTTTACAGACTGAGCACTGACTTCGCCCACAATAAAGGCAGCAAAGACTACCACTAAGACTGCTGTAACAAATTTCTTCATGAAAACCTCCCTGATATATCAAGTAACTTAAATTAAATTCAAATTCTCATACAATCCTGTAATATACTGAATAAATACTTTTCAATCAACGAATTCCTAAGTTCGATATTATTATATATACACCTGAAATTCTTTTTTATTTCAATATATCCATATTATTTGGCATCCATTTCTTTCCATTCACCGTATGGTGGCTTAAATACCCCTTCTTCCGTTATGATAGCCGAGATCAACTCAGCCGGTGTAACATCGAATGCAGGATTATACGCATCAATACCTTCGGGAGCTATCCACCCCTTATTTATTTTTACTATTTCTTCCGGTTTTCGTTCCTCGATCGGGATCTCATCACCCGATTTGAGGCTGAAATCAAATGTCGAATATGGAGCTGCCACATAAAAGGGTACATTATGGGCTTTGCATATCAGGGCAAGGTTATAAGTACCGATCTTATTAGCTGTATCTCCATTCGAGGCTATCCTGTCTGCGCCCACTATAGCACAGTTCACTTTCCCCTGCCTTACGACTGTCGCCGCAGCATTATCGCATATCAGCGTGACATGAATTCCGTAATTTTTACATTCCCAGGTTGTAAGCCTTGCCCCCTGCAGCAGCGGTCTGGTTTCATCAGCATAAACGTGCAGCTTTTTATTCTGTCGGGATGCATGGTAAACGACACCCAGGGCAGTACCCTGCCCGGCGGTAACAAGCATACCGGTATTGCAGTGAGTAATTATTCCAAAACCGTCTTCAATCAGAGACGAACCGTGTTCTCCCATTTTCAGGCACATTTCTTCGTCTTCTTTTTCGATATCCTGTGCAATTGAAAGTACAATATCGAACAACTTCTCCATTTCTCCGGCTCCCTTAGATTCCACCGCTTCTTTCATTCTTTCCAGAGCAAAGAAAAGATTCCTTGCTGTTGGCCTCGATGCGCCAATTTCCCTTATAGCTTTCATTGTCCAGTTCAGAGGATCAGAAACCTTTGTATCTATTGCTTCTCTTACCGCAGTTACAACTGCATATGCTGCTGTGATGCCGATCAGAGGAGCCCCTCTCACGCGAAGCATCTTTATTGCCTCTATCAAAACTCTATAATCCGTTGTCTCAACATAATCCAGTTTATTCGGCAGTTCAGTCTGATCAATAAATTTCACCGAACCATCCATCCATTCGATCGCTCTCAGTCTCTTTTCTTCCATAACTCCTGTCAATCTCCTATGATTTGAACATTAATATTTCTGTTTCTTGACCTGTTGTCGCAGTCGATAAATACGATCTGCTGCCATGTCCCGAGCACCAGTTCACCATTTATTACCGGAACAGTAAGTGAAGGACCAATTAAAGCTGCCCTTAGATGGGAATGTCCGTTTCCGTCTCCCCAGGCAAGGTCATGTTGATAATTCCTACCCGGCGGAATGATCTCATCCAGGAATCTTTTTAGGTCCTGTAAAACTCCGTTTTCGTATTCAATTGTCGTTATCGCACCTGTCGAACCGGGAACGAATATATTGATACTCCCTTCTCTGACAGTACTTTCCCGCAGTAATTCTCGTACATTCGGAGTAATGTCAATTATATCTGCATGTCCTTTAGAACTAAGGCTGATCGTATCGTTAATTAACTGCATACCTATCCTTTAACAATTAAGAGTGCGATAAATTCATTTTCTCCAAGCGGTTCCAGCCCCTCTTTTTCCTGGAGGGTAACCTCTGTGAAATATGGAAGTTCTCTGAGCCCAAGTATAAATTCCAGAATTATCTTGTCTCTATCCTCGCCTCTTGCTTCACCCTGAACTTTGATCTTTAGAGGAGACAGCGCACGGAAATACCTCCCTTCTTCAAATACATTCTCCATTTTTCGTTCTAATATATGAAAACTGTTAATCGATATTTCCGGGGGGGTATAATTTGATAATATCTTCAGGAACCCACCGAAATCGGTACTTTTACTGTTAAGGCCGTATTGTTCATCTACGAATGATTTTATATTTTCGAGTTCTGTAGTCTGTCCCATCAACGCATTGAATTCGCTCAGGGAAGGCTGCATTCCCTGCCACTGTTCACCAGCAAGTCTAAGATCTTCTTCTACTATATCTAATTTACCGCTAATGTCAAAAGAGAACTTCAACAGAATACTTAGCGTGATCAGGAGTATCGAAACAGCTCCGAGAATCAGCGTATTGTGTTTTCTTGAATGCTGCATGTTCTCTGGGAGAATATTGAGCTCATTTGTTTTATCAAGGGCAAGTCCGACAGAGTTTCCAAGCATATATGAATCTTTGATCAGTTTATCAGCTTCAGTAACGTCTCTCCCAATCAGCATTTTTGGGAAGATAGAAAATCTCTTAACAGGCATTCCCAGCTTTTCACCAAGTACGGAATCAATATTGATGATCTCGGAACCTCCTCCGAATAAAATTATACTTTCTATCGACGAATTAGGATTCTTTGACCGGATAAAGTCGATACTCCTTTTTATATCGTTTACTAAATTCTCAATCGGTTCATAAAGCAGTACACCAATTCTGGAGATAGGGATCCTGTATTCAGTATTACCAAGGCTGTCCGGATCCGAGATCCCGTAGGTTTTCAGCAGCTTGACCGCTTTATCCCTGTTGATTTCGACTACATCTTCCCCAACATGCGCGGGACCTGTCAGGGCTTTGACAAAATTATTCACACCAAGAGAAATATTCCGAATAAATTTAATGCTGTCGTGTTCAGCAAAAATTATCTGCGACCTTCTGCCGCCGAAATCAAAAACTACGACACCTTCTTCATATTCCTTTGGGTAGAAGTTTTTCAGATTACTTTCCAGAGCAGTATGCGGTAGTGAGACCTTTCTCGGCTGTACACCGATATCTTCCAGAATATCAAGCCAGCTGCTGAGCTCGAGTTTATCGTAGACATGCATCATAACAGTAAGTTTCTCAGCCTCTTTTGTTCCAACTGATTCAAGTACTTCATACTTGACCTCGGGCTCCTTGATGTTTTCGGGAAGCTCCTTTGTAGCCTTATAATTTACCGCATCCTTCAGTTCATTCGGTTCGAGAGACGGGAACATTTCAGTCCTTGTGATCACTTCGATATCACTGAATGAAACCTGGACATCCGCAATGGGCAGAAGATCAAAAGGAAGAATCTTCTGAATTCCGAGTGAGACCTGCTCTTTGATGGAAGCAGCTGCAGAAGCGTCTTGTGATGAAATCTTTGCCAGATCATATCTATCAAGAAAATATTTATCCTTCTGCTTTCTCAGCTGCACATACTTTACATACTCCGTACCTATATCGAATCCGATTATAATATCACTTGCCATAAACTTTTTCTTGACCTTCCGAGCAAGATCAGAAAAATACAGCCTTTTTGCGATAAGAAGGATCTGTCCGATATCCTCCTTTTCAACCTTGTAGACCTTATCAGGTTCTTTTTTATCCTTAACATCAGGAGGTCTTACGATGACCTCATAATCCTCATCGAACTCATGCACATCCTTCTGATCAATTGTACCGGATTCGACCATTTCAGGAATTTCCGATATCCTGTGGAAATACTTCCAGCCCAGCAGCCTCATTAATCTTCGGACTATTCTGTATCTCAACGGTGTAAACGGCAGATGCGTCAAAATAGCATCTTCACCTCTTTCCGCTCTCTCTGCAGAGATCACTCTTATCTCGCTCCGGATCATCTCGAGGAATTCATAGTCATTGAACAGCTCGCTCTCATCTTCCTGTTTTATCTGCTCAAGTACGGTATCATCCTTTATCACCTTGCTTTCAGATTCAGGGATCTCGAGTAATCTGTCTATTGATGTTGAGTCAGGTTTATCGAACATTATTCTTCAATTACGTCTTCTCTGATATATTGCAGGAAATCATTAAATTCTTCGTTATTTTTCATTTTCTTAAGGTCAGCATCCCTGACCATCTGGCTGATCAGGGCAGATTTATCTGTTTTAATTCCTTTTTTAAACCATTCTATACCTTGCTTTACATCTTCTTTTAGAAAATGTATACAGCCAATATTATACAGAATCCTAAGATTTTCCTTATCATTCTTATGAGCAAGTCTGTACATGTCAAGGGCATCATCATATCTTTTCAGATTATGGTATATCAATCCCATTAGATAGTAGGCATTAACATAATCCTCATCAATCTTGAGCGCCCTTTTGCAGTAATTGACAGCCTGGTCCATTTTATTAATTTTATAATAACACAATGCAACGTTGAAGCAGAAACGTTTTTCAGTCGGAATGAGTTTCATTCCCTCCAGAAACTCTCTAATGCATCCACTATAATTTTTTAGCTGGAAATAGCTGTTACCGAGCTTAAGCCTTTTAATCCCTTCTTCGTAAACGTCTTCTTTATGGTAATATAACTCGACTTTCTGTTGAAGTTCATCGGTTCTGAGTCCTTCTTCGACCGTTTTTGCTTTTATATCATTTTTCTCAAGCGATTTTTTTCCGGGTTTCTTCAGCCTGATTTTAAATTCGATCTTTTCTTCCTTTCTCAGGTATGAAACTTTCTCGATCGATATCGATTTTACTGTCTCCGTTGCAGTTTCCCAGACAAGGGGTTCACCGCTCTTTTTACTAATGATAGAGGAAATCACATATAGTGCATCTATATCTCTCGAACCTGTATTCCTGACTCCGCCCGTTATCACATATTCGTTATTATCATCATCATTTCTCCAGTCAATATCATATTCTTCTGCCTTTGTCTCACCCTCAATTTCCTGAATAACCGATGCTGCTTCATCAGTATCACGATATACGGAGTGTTTTTTCTTTTCATCTATGAAGCTTGCTGCGAGTGACGGTGTGAGATAACCGGATTTAAATTCCTCTTCCAGTTTTTCGATCGTATAATTATTCTCCAGAAGGATCTCGTCCGGTGGAATCTGGCATGTAAAAGTAAATTTTTTCAAGTGATTGGGCTGGATTTTATCTATTTCTTTTTTTGCAATGATCTGATAAGTATCATCCAGAAAATTGAAGGTTAGCGGTTTCGTCGGTGCCTCCTCTATAGTACCGAATATCTCAAAATTTTTGATCTCCTTGAAACTTCCGTTTTTGACTATACCGTCACATTTAAAGCGTGTAAGTTTACCTCCTTCGTTGTAGATCATAGTCCATTTGGGACGAATGAACCTCAGGTTATTCAACAATTCGTCCCTGAACCACTCCTGGGTGGTATCATCTAGAACATTCTTATCATATATAAGAAATACTTTCTCTTCGAAGTCGCCCTTCTGGATGTTGTCTTCAAGATTCCTGATCATCTTTTTACCAAAAACCAGTGAATTGAATTGAGGAAATTCAATACTAACTTCAAATGGCAGAGTATCATCAGGTTTAATAATAGGGACAATAGAATAGTCAGCTGCTTTAAAAATTCTGAATTTTCTTGTTACTATTTGATAGGTTTTCTGGGTTTTTGAGTTAACGATCGCACCAACGACGATCGCATTCTTGATTTCCGAAAAGCCTACATTCCTGATCTCTCCTGTAACTGTGAAGACAACTCTCCCCTCTCTCAAATTCTTGTTGCTGGACCAATCTTCCTTTGTTACTACCAGTCTAACAACTTTTTTAATGACTTTTTCTGCCATCAGGGTGTAAACCTTTGAAAAAATAAATATTTATAAAATATAAAAAGTATAGGTTAAGAATGCAAGGAAATCATTGTGTATGATGTTCATATTCATAGCAGCTTCTTTACTTTACATATCTCTCAAAATAATAACTCCGGGGTATTATTACATGTAATAATCATCATATTATCCTTGACATAATGAAAAATGCTTCTTATTATCTCAGTTTAATTTTCATTGGCTTTGCAGCATGTAATTATTTAGAGTCAGAAATTTATTCAAAAGGAGAGTACTGAAATGAGAAGATTAATTGGATTAACAGTTTTAATCGTTGTTATCTCAATTATGGGGAGCGCTGTCGCCTCAGAGAAGAAGAAGGTCGGGAAAGACCTGTCAACGGAAAAACCGGTAGAAATATCAAAGATTCTTGAAGATCCCGAGGAGTATGTAGGGAAAACTTTGAAGATTACCGGTGTTGTTATCGATATGTGTGTAAAGCGTGGCGGATGGATGGATATCGCAGGTGATAAGGAATTCACAAAATTCACAGTCGATGCGAAAACTGCTGATTTTAAATTTCCACTTGATTCAAAAGGCAAAATCGCAACTGTTGAAGGAATTCTGACAAAAGTTACTGTTTCTGTGGAGGAGCAGAAAGCCAGGCTGAGTCATGAGGCAGAAGAGAATGGGAAGGAAGTAGACCTCACAACGATCAAGGAACCGAAGATCAGCTATATAATAAAAGCAGCCGGTGCTGAAGTAGATCAATAAGATACAGAAAATTATAATAAAAAAGGCCACCGAATTGCTTAAGGTGGCTTTTTTTATATTTATGGAGCAGTTTAGATGAAGTGGCGTAAGTTAAATAATATCCTGCATAGGGATATCGGATATCTTTGTGTAGGCCTTACAGTAATATATGCTATATCCGGAGTCGCGGTAAATCATACTCATGACTGGAATCCAAACCTGAAGATTAGCCACAGGGAGGAGCAGATTGATCCTGTTGCTCCGGAGGATCTGGCAAAAGAAGAAACTATCGCTAAAATCCTTGATGAATTGAAAATTGCTGAACCGGTTAAGACTACGTTCAGGCCTGACAGAGAGACATTACAGCTTTTCATGGAGAACAGTAATGTATCATTGAATATCGAAACGGGAAAAGCAAGGGTGGAAACACAAACAAGCCGATATGGTCTTCATGAGATGAATTACCTCCATCTGAATCGCCCTAAAGGTCTCTGGACATGGTTTGCCGATCTTTATGCAGTCGCACTCTTGCTGGTTACAATTACTGGAATCTTTGTCAGAAAAGGAAGGAAAGGATTTTCGGGGAGAGGAAAATGGTTTATTGGAGCCGGATTGATAATACCCATTGTATTTTTACTTATATATTTTTACTAAGTGTTATATCGAAATGAAGATCAACTAACCGGTAGTTGCAATCCTAGTTACGGCTTCTTAAGCGCGAAATACTCGCATCTGCTCCGCAGAATACAGATACCGCAACGGGGAGCAGAACTTCTGCAGAATTCCCGTCCATGATATATTATCAATTTATGGAATCCTTTATAAACAGTTAGATCCCCGGGTAGATTCTGCATAAAATAGGCTGAAAGTTCATTATATTTGATCTTCTCTTCAATAAGGCCGATTCTGAAAAAAATCCTTCTTGTATATTTATCAACAACAAAGTATGGTTTGTTAAGAGCGTATAACAGGATTGAATCTGCAGTCTCCTCTCCAATCCCATAAATCTCCAGAAGCTCTATCCTGAGAATTTGGGAATCCTGCTTTGTCATCTCATCTATTTTAAAATTGTATATAGTTTTATAGTATTCGAGGAATGCCCTGATCCTTCTCGCTTTCTGGTTATATAATCCTGCCGGTTTTATCAGGTCTCTCAATTTCTCTAAAGGCATTTGGTAAAGTCTTTCCGGATCAAGGAGGCAAGACCTCCTGATATTTCTGATACCTTTTTCTGCATTACTCCAGTGAGTATTCTGGACCAGTATCGAACCAATCATGATTTCAAAACCGGATTCAGCCTTCCACCAATTTCTCTTTCCGAAGTACTCAAGAAGAGTGTTATAAATTCCGGGGAGCGTAAATATTTGATTTAAGGTCATAGGGTTTTCTAAACTATATCCTGTCCTAACTGCCGTTTAATCTCAAACATCATCACTCCTGCTGCCACAGAAGCGTTTAGGGATTCAATCTTATTCGATATAGGTATTGAAATGACCTCATCACATTTTTTTCCTGTCAGCCTCCTGATCCCTCTCCATTCTGAACCTATAACAAGTACTAGAGGTGTGTTAAACCTTAACGAGTACAACGAATCTGAACCCTCCATTGCAGATCCGTAAATCCAGAAATCGTTTTCCCTCAGCTGATCCAGCGCCCTGCTCAGGTTAGTAACTTCACACAACGGTATCCTGAAACATGCCCCTGCAGAAGTTGCAGCCACCACACCTGTCACACTTACCTGCCTGTTTTTCGCGAACAATATCCCGTTGAATCCTGCTGCCAGGGCTGTCCTTATCATTGCGCCGAAATTTCTCGGATCCTGTATCTCATCAAGAGCAAGGATCAAAGGCTCTTCTCTATTCTTTTTCAAGATTGTGATGAACTTTTTCAGTGACTTTATATATTTTATATCCTGGATTACAGCGCATATCCCTCCTGTCCTGCCTCCAGATGAAAGAGTTTCTATCTGTTTTCGGGTCACTTTGACTATCGGTAGATCAGGATCAATTCGCATTATCTTCGAAATTATCTCTTCCCGGTTCTTCAATCCATCTGCGATAAGAATACGTAAGAGCGGAACTTTATACTCAAGAGCCTCGAATACATTATTTTTACCGAATAGAACTTCCATAATAATCTCAGGTATTTTTTTCAACTATTGCCCAGTTCCTGCCGATAATATAACAAACAGGAATGGGAGATATCAAGGATGAATATCATATCAACCGGCACATTCAACCCCGGTATTCTAAAACAACTTTCGGAAAAATTCCCCCTTAACTTCGAATTACAAGGTAACGAGCCTATTTCAGATTTTGATCCATTTGAAGCGGCCGAAAAGTTCCTGGACCTCTCTTCTACCGGAAAAATGGACATCCTCCAGAACTATTCTAACATTGATAAGGAGGAATTCGAGCAATTCGCTAAAATCATCAAGAACCTTATCAGGCATGGTGTAGTCGGTTATGAGTATCTCAATGTCAAAAAAAGTCCTTACAAATCATTTATTACCACCAGGATCGGAGATTCAAGACTTTATAACAAAAAACTCTACCGTAAAAGAAATTTTCCTTACATATAATTTTAATAAAAGTGAATCGTTAATCTAATCCTTGTCTTGACCTGTACTGCTTCAACATTTCATAGCCTAATACACCAAAAGCTGTACTTACATTCAATGACTGTTTAATTCCAAGCATCGGGATATGTACACAGTGATCGCAGATATCCAGTGTTTCCTGGAGTATCCCGTCATACTCATTACCAAGAACGATCGCACAAGGATAAGGATATTTAAATTCTTCAAAATCGATACTGCTCTCGGTCTGTTCCAGCGCAATAACTGGCATGTCAATTCCCTTTAGAATCCCGATCGCTTCTTTTGATGATTCACTTCCTTCCCAACTCACTGATTCAACAGCACCCAGGGCTGCTTTTTCGATTTCTCTTCTCGGGGGTTTTCCGGTATATCCTGAAAGGAATAGTTTTTCTATCCTCAGTGCATCGGCAGTCCTGAATATAGCTCCGACATTCAGAAGGCTTCTGACATTTTCGATTACTGCGTTTACAGGAAGTCTATGAAGCTTTTCCAGAGACTCAATGGTATGAGATCTTGCTTTAAGCTCATTATATGTTAGTTTTCTGTTCGTTGTCATCTATTGTCGATTTATCTGTATTGACATTTCTTATTATTATTTTTAGATTATATTATGTTTTTCTTTATTGGCGGATATTATTCAAAGGACAGTTTCAGGCATCAACACCAGGAATACTGTCCTATATGCGGTCAGAACACTGCGTTCAATGAAGTTTCCAGTCAGCGGATACTGAGCCTGTTCTTTATACCGATACCTCTTGGATCTCCGAAGATACTGGACAGATGCACGATATGCAGCCATACAATTAAGAGATAAGTCATTGAGGAGCTTTATTTCCTCCGCCGTCATTTCCATCTGTTTTTTCAAGTTTTTCATTGTTCAACTTCAACCAGGACTGGCAGACCATACAGTATATTGAAACTGCCGTTTTTTTAACTCTGATAGTATTTCCGCATTCAGGACAGTCAGAAATGATAATCTGTTCATTATCTTCCACGTTTTACCTCAATTTTTATATAAATTAACTATACTTCTCGATCTACTTTTTCCGGTCATCACCGGTATATTTCGCAAGAAACTCATTCTTCCATTCAGTGTAAGTGTCTTCTTCAATAGCATTTCTGGCATTTTCCATCAGCCTCTGATAAAAAGTTATGTTGTGAAGTGATGCCAATCTCGGACCGAGCATTTCTCCGGCATTAAACAGATGTCTTATATACGACTTTGAAAAGGTTTTACATGCATAACACATGCAATTAGCATCTATTGGACTGTTATCATCTGCATACTCTGCATTTTTGATCACCATTCTCCCTTTCTCAGTATATACCCATCCATTCCTGCCCACTCTTGTAGGGAGAACGCAGTCAAACATATCGATCCCGCAGCCGATACAAGTAACAAGGTCTTCCGGTTTCCCAACACCCATCAAGTACCTCGGTTTATCTTCCGGCAGATATTCTGTTGTATGGTCAGTCATTTCATACATAATATTTTGTGGTTCACCAACAGACAATCCCCCTACGGAATACCCGGGAAAATCAAGAGCTACTGTCTCTTCGGCAGCGTATTTCCGAAGATCAGGATATACTCCACCTTGCACGATCCCGAATAAAACCTGATCATAATCATGATAATTATATGAATTCTTAAAAGAATCTTTGCTGATTTTCAGCCAGTCGAGAGTAACTCTGTTGGCTTTCTGGGCAGTAATCTTTTCTGATGGATACGGCACAGGCCTGTCAAGAGGCATTATAATATCAGCGCCGATCTGTTTTTGAATATCTATTACCGATTCCGGTGTAAAATAGTGGTAAGAACCGTCTATGTGTGATTGAAACGTCACACCATCATCTGTTATTTTATTAAGATCGGCAAGGCTGAAAACCTGGTATCCTCCGCTATCGGTAAGTATCGGGCCATTCCATTTCGAGAAGTGATGAGCCCCACCGAAATCCCTGTACAGCTGCGGGCCGGGCCTGAGGTAAAGATGATATGTATTATGGAGTATTATTTTCGATCCTGTTCTTTCGAGATCCTCAGGTGTAAGGGTTTTTACTGATCCCTGCGTACCGACAGGCATAAAAACAGGAGTTTCAACATCACCATGAAATGTTGTTAATACCCCTTTCCTTGCTTTTGAGTCAGATGATCTTTTATTTAATCTGAAGAATGGCACTGATATCCTGTAGAGAATTTGATCTAAAATTTAGAACTATAATAATAGGGATGTTTTTTGATAATATCAATAAATAAAAAAGGGGCTTTACGCCCCTTTTAATAGAAAAGTCTTTATTCAATTACCAGTCAATTCCAAGTGAAAAGTAGTGTTTCGGGGGTAAAATATCACCCGCATCATTACCCCATGCGACATCGTATCTCAGCAGAAAATAACCAAGTACCAGTCTGACACCAGTGCCGAATGCATTCCGGAAATCGCCCAGTTTTCTACCGCTGGTGTCATCATCACGTGCATAATATTCGAAATCACTGTTTATCCAGGCAGCTCCCGCATCATAGAAAAATGCTCCCATTACATTCCTGAGTCCGAGAGAGATCGGGTAGCCAATATTCAAATTTCTTACAAATGGGAATCTCAATTCAGCATTTACGAGGGCATACCTGTTTCCGAACAGTTCATAGAAATCTGATCCTCTGAGTGCATCAACCCAGCGGGTATAAAAAATATCGTTGATATTGTTACGAATATAACCACCCGCAAAATCCCTGTTGATCCAGTTGGGAATTCCTCCGAGATAAAATCCTTCAGGATTTGGTCCTTCACTGAAACCACCGCCCAGTCTGAGTGCGAAAGACACCTCTTTATTGGGGCGGAAATACCTGCGGTAATCTCCAACTACCGTGATAAATGAGTGATCAGCTACGCTGGGAGGAGAATATGATAAAGAAAGGCTTCCCCTGTCACCCTCAAATGGGCCGATATATTTCCAGAGGACTGTATCTTTAATCAGATTTAAGTTAAACCTCACGCTGTTAAAACCTTCATCCCATTCGGAATACTGAGACTGCAGATACTCAATGGATAATTTCTGATATGCCGCGTTGGCCTCTACCCTGAAAAACTTACTAATCGGGCGTGACGCCATAAGCTGGACCCCATAGTTTCTCAGACGGGTAGGAATAAACGTCCAACTGTTACCAATAACACCGGACTGCGTAAACATATACGATTGGTTATATATACCTATACCGTAATCTGTCAATCTGGGCTGGTAAAAGTACATTAGATTATAGTTACTGTTTCTCAAGTCCAGATACAGATCGGTATAAAAAACTATAGAATGATCGCCCATCATGTCGCTGAACATCATCAAGGTATTTCCCATAACCCCGAAGAATGTATCGTATGCGTAGTTCCCTGTCAGAACATCGGGTGAAAATTTCAATTTATATTTATTGACTTTATAATTTCCTTCATCATCTTTATATTTTCCGGGATCCACTCTGAATGCTGCAGGCTCTCTTGCATTCCTCAGCATTGCCCTGTTCCTTTCCTGCTCGTTAAATATATACTTGGAAAGATCGCCTATCCTGTTCATAGGATCAGCACTTTCGCCTTGCTTTCCATAAGCCAGACCGTCTGGCGGTTGAGCAAGTTCGCCGTCAAGTTCATCAAAGAATATTGTGTTTTTCATTTTGGATTCAACAGTATTCATCCTTAGAGGATCTTTAAGGAGAAATATATCGAACCCGCCATTATAATAAGACGTGAAAGCAAGTTTGTTGCTTTCCTGTGCCCAAGAAAGCTGAAAAGCGCCTGTTATCAGGTTGGTGATTGGATAAGTTTCCCTAGTCTCAAAATCCATTATATAGATATTGGAAATACCGTATTCCTCGGAAACATATGCAATTTTATTTCCATCAGGTGACCATACCGGTGAATCAGTTGTATAATTACCGTATGTAAGTCTTTCAATATCCGATCCATCCGCATTCATTACATAGACATCATGCGTTCTATAATCATGTTCATTCATAAAAACATCCGGCTCAAGGCCATAAACTCTTCCCTGCTGTCCACTTTGGCCGTTGCCAATTCCATTCCCGTCATTACCGCTATTTTCTTTTTTATCGCCTGCATCTTTTTTTATGTCTTTCTGAATACCGTCAATGACATTCAGACGGGAGATATCTACAAAATCCTTCCTGTCTGAAGCGAACAAAATCTTACTTCCATCAGGAGACCAGGAAGGAGAATGGTCGGAGAAATTATCGAATGTGATCTGTTGAAGATGATCGGTTCTGATATTATATACGTATATATTAGATCCGCCATTATAAGTACCCTGGAAGGCGATTTTGTCTCCGTCTGGAGACCAGTCTGCATCAAAAACCCCATCAAGACCGAATTTTTTCTGGTGGATCTTCTTTGTATTCACATTCACCCATGTTAGAGCGTCTTCTCCACCCGCTTTTACTGAAAAAGCTATATATTCGCCATCCGGAGACCATGTCATACCCGGGCTGAGAAAGTGGAGTTCTTCAGCATGTGGAGCCCTCTGTCCTTTAAAAACCGAACCCAGCTTTTCACCGTCAACCGCTGATAGAAGCTGTATATCCATAAAATCATCCCTGTCAGTTATATAAGCGACTTTATCACCGTTTGGAGAAATCGCCGGGCTGATATTATAGAAATGTCTGTCCTTGTAATGATCTGTAAGTCTTGTAGCGGCCTCATCCGGGGTTTCTCGGTCAGCTATATCAGGCCAGTATTTTCTCTTGACGGCAAGATCGAGTTCTTCAACCAGTTTTTCCATTTTGATTCCAACAGCTGAAGTAAGACCTCTTTCAACATCCTTGGTAATATTGACTTTTCTCAATATTTCAGCTACTTTCGGCTGTCCGTATTTCTCTTCAATATATTTCCAGAAAGCATGTCCCATCTGATATGGGCTTATAACACCGAGTATATTGTTGATCGAAGCATCTCTAATTATCATGTCCGCCCTGGTTTCCCACTTTGTGGACATATATTCAGCAAGCCCCTCATCGAACCACATTGGGATCTGCAGCCTTACAGCACCGGTAACGGCTGACTGAACCGAGGCTCCATAGATCATATCATTTATATATGCATGAATTAACTCGTGAGCGAGAGTATGGCGGAATTTCTCGTAAGATCCCTCATAAGGCACAACCATCCTGTTCTTCAATCCTTCGGTCACACCCAGTATACCTTCCTGCATATAGGGTATTATAATATTTGTCTGCTGAAAGTGGTTATGAGATTTATAAAGGACAAGCGGAATCCTGTTCTTGATCCTGTAATTAAAGAAATTCTGATACCTGTCGAGATCTTTTTCAAGAGCATCTGCTGCAAATTGCGCTAGAAATTCCCCACCCTCATAATAATACACATCAAAATGAGAAGTCTGTATATATTTCCATTCAGGCTCGAAATACTGCACTTTGTTCTTCCCGAACTGGGCAAAAACCAGCCCCGGTATCAACAAGATCATCACAAATATGGATAGATTTATTCTTCTGGACATAATAAAACTCCATTTTAAGTTCTTAATTAAAATAACTGTGTAGAAAATGTTAAAGTTCCTTTTGGCTGTAATACCCTTTCACTATTAAAATTCTGTTTTTGTTACCTTTATATTGAATAATCGAAAAAATCCGAAAACTTATACAAAAAATTCTAAAGATTGAACAATTTACTGACGATAATCTAATTGAAGCCTGAAAATGACAAAACTACATGGAGGTAGAAAATGTCAAATGAATCGATCAGGCAATTAAGCAACTCAGGATACGACATCGGTAAAACTCATGTACGGTACGTTGTCAAAGATAAAGTAAAAGCTCAAGTAGTTGATTCAAATAGCGGAAAGATCATAAGGGAAATACCCAGGAAACTTTCTGCCGATATATTTAAATCTCTTTACGCATAATAAAAGCTGTTACAGTCTATATAAAGTACAAGCAGAATTAGAAATTATTCCACAGTTTTTTTTTGTAAGACCTGCTCAAAGGCAGGTTTTTTTATTTTATACGTTATAAAAATTAAAAACCCTGCCCTTTCATAAAAATTCTCAGATTAACTTTTAACGAGAGACTTAATTATCTGGATTATTTTTTCCTTCTCACTTTTGTCGAAGAACCCGGTCAGAAAGATCAATACAGGATACAGCAGCAGCAGCCCGGTTTCATATAGGATACTGAATCTCTCCGGTAAAAGTGTCCACACAAAAAATAAACCAGAAATAATAACTACAGAATGGAAAATCCTGAAATATTCGTATTTAACCGGGTAGAATCTTCGTGATACCAGCAAAAGCATCAGTGCCATCAGGCCGTAGGATAATACAGTTGCATAAGCTGCACCTAATATTCCAAAAACAGGTATTAGATAGTAATTCAAGACAATATTTGTGATGGCAGATATTCCTGTAATGAAAGGTAAATATTTCGATTTTTTCTTAATATATATTCCTACAATGAAGTTTACATAGATCCCATAGAGAATATAAGCAATCATCACAATCGGGACAATCTGAAGTCCGTCCCAGTACCCAGGTTCGATTAGGTCTCTGCCAAAAATTTTAATTGAAACAAGATCATTAATGAAGAAGTTTATGCTCAGATATATCCATCCTGAAATAACAACAAAATAAGTCAGTACCTTAGAATATATTTCTTTAGATCCTTCCTTTTCTGCAATTGAAAGGAAAAATGGGTGCCATGCAAATCTGAATGCCGTTACCATTAATACTATAGCCATTGACATCTTATATCCAGCCCCATATAATCCTGTATAATACTCTCCCAGCATGTTCTTAATTAGAAACCTGTCAACCAGGTCCATAATATTTATTGACAAAGCCGGGAATATATAAGGTAATCCAAATCTTATTAATTCATTATATACTTTCTTTGAAAAATCCATTGCAAATTTTTTCCAAAGGATCGGTATCATTATTATAAAAGTTATGAACGATCCGATAAAATTAGCCTTAAAAATCCCCTGAAGACCCTCATTTAAGACTCCAATAAATAGAATATTTAATCCCAGGGTAGCGGAAACATTCACAAGTTTCAGTACAAGGAATAATTTTGATTGTTCTTCGGCTCTTAATACAAGGAACGGCAGAATTACAAGTGTATCAAAGAAAAGAATTCCGGAACACCATTTGATCAGATTAATATGTTCCTGTCCAACAAGGCAAAGGTTCGCGAAGAATCCCGGAAACAAAAAGACAATTGATGAAAACAATGCTGAAGTAACTGCCAGTGATAAATAGGTTGTACTGAATGTATTTCTTTTAGTAAACCCCTTTTCCTGCATTAAG
Organism: bacterium; assembly: GCA_028278455.1. Classification (GTDB taxonomy): domain Bacteria; phylum SM23-31; class SM23-31; order SM23-31; family SM23-31; genus JANQEH01. Next base: position 7,628 of record JANQEH010000057.1, on the reverse strand, counting down.
TAAAATCTTAAAAAGGCAGAATCTATCCCATATGCATAGACTACATTTGCAAATGCGAGCGAAACGAAAAGCAGTACCGCTATTCCGTAAACATCAGGCTCGAAAAACCTGGTGTGATAAGGCAATAATAGAAATGACAACAATCTGGAAATTATGTTGGAGAGCCCGTAAACGGATACATGTCTCAGAAGGCGCTTTAGTTCAGCGAACATTTATAAATATCCCGGGAATGGAGTATGAAATCGTTTAATGTACTGGTTGCAACCTTTTTATAATAATAAGTTATAAAATCCTTGATATGTATATAAGGATTTAATCAGATTACCGGTTATATTCAGAAATTAAAAATTAATTTATTTATCGTTATATCAAAAATCAAGCAGAAACTGTCCTGTACAACCTGCCTGAGACTTTTAAATTAGAAAATCAAATGAACTTTTCTTATGCATTTCTGTCAATTGCTTCAAGTGTTTCTCTTCTTCTTCAGTTAACTGTTTCAAGGCTTCCCTGCTGTTTTCATCCTTTATTATCTTCTGCATCCTTTTATAGAATTTGATAGTATTTTTTTCCGTTTTCAATCCCATCTTTATAGCTTCCAATGGATGAAAATTCGTAATCTTATCAGGTTTCAGCTCAGGGAAAATACTGTGATGTGATATCTGCCTGATCAGTTCGTCAAGGTCTTCATCCTCTATTCTTTCTTCCTCAGTTATGCTGTACATATTCTTCAGATTTTGAAAAAATCTTTCATGATTGCGTTCATCCTCGGCAAGGTCTTCGAATAGTTCTCTGGTCTTGCCGCTATTCGAGTAACGGGCAAGTGTCTGGTAAAAACTCACTCCTTCTCTTTCAATATTTATCGCTAATTCAATCAGGTCTCCGATCTTATATTCCATATTGATACCTTTTATTATAATTATAAAGGTTATAAATTGATCCCGAAAAGATTCAGCAGAAAATTCAAAATCCCTCCTACGAGAAATGCGAGCGGGAAAATAAACATAACCATCATAACCGCAATTTTTATTCCCAGTTCCTTGATAATAATGAACACATTAGCAATGCATGGTACGAAGAGAGTGATGGTTACCATTGAGATAAGGATCTGGTTGGGATTCAGCAGCCCTTCCATAGCTGCATCCAAAAGGTAGACTGCGCCGTAGTCCCTTCTGAAAAAACCAACAAGAAATGCATCTGTTGTCTGTGCCGGGAGCCCAAGAAATGTCTGTACTACCGGTGATCCGGCATCTCTTATCAATGACAGCAGGTGTGTGATGTCCAGTATAAAAAGCACTAATGTCCCTAGGATAAAAAGTGGAATAACTTCTTTGAAATACCATTCGATCCTGGCAAATGTCTTAATAACCAGATTGCTTATTACCGGTTTTCTTATTGGCGGCAATTCGAGGATAAACGAAGATGCTTCACCTTTAATAAGTTTTGCTGATAAATAACCGACAATATATAATACAAGCAGGATTACTCCTACCCAGATAATAGTACCCGCAGTCGATATACTCCCAATCATGCCAAGTATCACACCAAGTTGTGCAGAACAGGGTACACCCAGGGCCAGAAGCAGAATCGTTATTATCCTCTCTTTTCTTGTTTCGAGTATTCTGGTGGTCATTGTAGCCATTGTATCGCATCCCAGTCCGAGTACCATCGGCAGGATTGCTTTCCCGTTCAGGCCTATTGCCTTAAAAATCCTGTTAAGCATTACCGCCAGTCTTGGTAGGTAGCCTGAGTCTTCGAGAAAACTGAACAGGATGAAAAAAGTCCCGACTATCGGCAATACAATAGCAAATCCATAGGAAAGCGCCATTGTGATTATTCCGAATTCCCCTACAAATAGATCGTTTATGAATCTCAGTACCTGCTGCAATAAGGTCAGAGATATCCCATCCGGAATTGTATAGACCGGTGTGACAACATCTTTTGTTAGAGTTATTCCTGTCGATAATTCATGTGATGCTGAAAAAGGTATAGACAGTTCCCATGCTATCCTTTCTATTTCTCTCGTATGTTCAAATGTCAGAAGGTTGTCAAATAGATTGATACAGGCAGGATTTATATACTGGTTAAACAATACAGTTTCAAAGAAATCAACCAGTGTTCCAGCACCGATCAGTCCAACGAACCAGTATGTAAGGTATAGAGCTGCAAGCAGAAAACCTATTCCCCAAATGGGATGCATCGATAGAACACCTATCTCCCTGGAGAACTGCTTTTTTCTCTCGGACTTTATTGTATATACTTCATTCAGAATACGTTCTACAGAATTGAGCCTATAGGCAGAAATGATATTGTTAAGAGAATCATTCACAGCCTCCTGCGTATTCGAAATGACAGAATTGATCTTCTCGATATTTGCAGGGCTTACATTTTCTTTCATCCATTCTGTAAGGCTTCTATCCCCTGACAGCAGCATTATTGCGACTGATCTTTTCGATATATAAAGTTCAGGCAGGAGATACTCTATTGAAGTTATCCCCATTTCGATCTCCGGTGAATAATCGAATCTGTATTCTGAAATTGCAGGTGTACTGATCTGTTTTTTTAACTGCGGGAGGCCTTTTCGCCTGGTAGCTGTTGTAGATATAACTGGTATCCCTAATATTTTCCCAAGCTTTTCGTTGTCAATGGTTATACCTCGTGATCTTGCCTCATCCGTCATGTTAAGATTGAGAACAAGCGGAAGTCTCATTTCCAATAATTGCAGGGTATTGAACAACGCCCTTCCGAGATTTTTTGAATCCGCAACCTGGATCACAACGTCGTGCTTTGAGTTCACCAGCAGATCACGAGATACTTTTTCATCTTCTGACTGGGGAATAAAACTGTTGGTGCCGGGAGTATCGATAACTGAGAATTCCCGGCCATCGAGGATCAGTTTTCCTCTGCTGATCTCAACAGTTGTACCCGGAAAATTTGACACAGTTACATATTTATCGGTAAGATAACTGAAAATTACGCTTTTGCCTACATTCGGATTACCGACAAGGACAATAGAAGCAGAATTATTAGCTTCAACTTGATTCTCGGGCGAATCAGACATCTATTTCCTTTGGATCAATGCAAAATAAACAAGGCAGTAAATATAAAAAAGCAATAACTAATACACAAGCGATATTACAACAATTTTAATAATAGAACAATCAGGAATTATGGTTCTGATTCTTCGATTTTCTGCATAATGATCTTCAACTTATCTACAGTAATATCCCTTTTATCACGCAGTAATTGATTTTCAGATTCAAGGTTTTCTATTCTCTGAAGGAGGGCTATATTTTCATTACGGTAGGTATATAACCTGGTAATAATATATGAAAGCTTCGATTCCAGATCGTTTATGTTTTCAAGGACATTTTTCTCTAACTCACCCACATCTATCCTTTAATAATCAATAGATACATGTATTTTATACAGCACAGGCAGCTCTTAGATATTCTCCCACTCAGAGGGAGGCATATCTTGCGCCAGCTTCAATCCGCCGACCGAACCCGCGTATATGGGATCTTCAACGAGATGAATTTTGACTTTCCCAATCTCCGAGAGGTCTTTTTCCAGGGCTAACGGCAATCCGGAGATTCTGCTTCCGCATCCGGCAAGAATGATGTTTTCCCTGAGGTCGCTCTGATATTCCGGATCAAAACCTGCAATAAGGTCTTTTATAGATTTAAGGATATCCGGCATGATCGTAGCGCATGCGTCCCTGATTTCATTAGTTATATCATGCTGCACAGCGGTTCCTCCAACAATAAAATCCACAACGACTTTTTCCTTTGGTTGGCCGACAAATGCAAACTGCTCTTTTATCCTGCGGGCTATCAACGGTGTAATATGCGCATTAGGAATCTTCTCTTTCAGCATTTTGTAGAAGATCTCGTCTATCTGGTTTCCTGCTTTGGAAAAAGTAACCTGGTCTTCTTTATCCGGCAACGTACCGTGCATTCTGCAGATATCCAATGTTCCCGCACCAATGTCGATAATAAGTGCAAAACCGAATAAACCCATACCATAAGCAACCAGGAACGGCTCGGAAACAACCAGGACACCGTCAACCATATCTCTAATAGTCTCTACGATAGCCTGTTTATCCTGAGTAGTTGCCCTTGCAGGTGCACCGACAACGACATACATCTTCTGGTCCGGTTTTTTATCTGTCATCGATATCAGATATTTTACAAATTCCTTCGCAGCATTTTCTTCTTTTTCACTATCACCTTTTGCTGATGTCGATGCAATTACGCCGTTATGAAGCGGATACATCATATCGACAGACATTCTGTGTCTCAGGCATTCATCTCCAAATACAACCTGCTTTTTAATCAATTTCAGAGCTATAAAATCCTTTGGATATCCAACTACACTTGCAACGTTCATAAACCTGCCGCTGCTTGTCGCAATAGCGCTCTGAGAGGTTCCCAGATCGATACCGACCAGTAACGGGGGATTTTCAACAGAATTGATATTGCCGGATTCAACCATTTTACCTACCATTGATATAAAATTTACGGGATCAAGTTATTTATTTAGTACCCCTGACAGGATTCGAACCTGTGACCTTTGGTTTAGGAAACCACTGCTCTATCCTACTGAGCTACAGGGGCAAATATTCTTTTAATTACCTGTTCCTCCGACCGTCATTTCAGATATGTAGATCGTTGGCTGCCCCACACCTACATATACGTTCTGGCCATCTTTGCCGCATGTTCCCGTGGCTGTTTCGATTTTAAGATCATTACCTACACCCTTCACCTTCTTCATTGAGTCAGGGCCATTACCTATGAGATTCGCTCCTCTTATCGGATATGTAATCTTCCCATTCTCTATAAGATATCCATCACTTATCTCAAATACGAAATTGCCGGTAGTTATATCTACCTGGCCTCCACCCAGCTGTGCAGCAAAGACACCACGGTTTACGTCTTTTACCAATTCAGCCGGATCAGAATCGCCATTGTCTATATATGTATTTGTCATCCTCGGGATAATATATTCCCTGAATGACATCCTTCTTCCATTACCGGTCATGGGCATGCCGGTTAATTTGCTGTTAAGCCTGTCGCTCATTAAGCCGACCAGTCTGCCCTCATTTATCAATACTGACTTTCCTGCAGGAGTTCCTTCATCATCGAAGTTCAGAGTTCCCCTTCCGTTTGGGATTGTACCGTCATCAATAATTGTAACTAATGGTGAAGCAACTTCCTGCCCCATACTATCTGAATATAATGAAGTTTTCTTTCTATTGAAATCTAATTCTAAACCGTGTCCAACAGCTTCATGCACGAGTACACCACCCCATCCGCTTTTTATTACGACAGGAAGCATACCTGACGGTGCCGGTTTAGCGTCCAGCTTCGTTATTGCCAGTTCGGCAGCCTTTTTTCCCGTAAAAGCCGGATCATTCTCGCTGTAATAACTATATGGATACCTTCCGCCAATGAAAGACCTTCCAACGTCCCTGGTTTGATCTCTCTGGGCAGTGCATGAAACAACCAGATTTGTAACTGACTGCTCGTCACTTTTCCAGAGCCCTTCTGAGTTAACAATCTCTACCTTTTTAAATTCGTCAAAGTAAGAGCAGTTAACCTGGATGATCTCATCACCTAAACTTCTTGCAGATTCATTTGCGTTCAGTAAAAGGTCGGCTTTGGGCCCGGTTTCTTCTTTTACCGGAGCCTGATAATCACAGGTTTTCCGGGCTTTGTCTGTAACAGGGGCCACTTCAATTAATCCAGTCCCGGAATTCTTTGCTATAAATGAAGCGGATTCTGCCGCTTTTATTATCGGTGCCTCTTCGATAATATCCGAATATGCGTAACCGATCTTCTCACCGACAAGGACTCTTACACCAACACCTTCGAGAATGTTGAACCTGGAATTTTTGATCTTATTCTCATCAAGCGTGATAAAGTTTTGAATTCTGTATTCGTAATATATATCACAGAATTCCGCACCTTGTTTCATACCTGTGCGGAGGGCTTTTGTAATCAGATCCCTGTCTAGTCTATTTGGATTCAATCTTCTTCTGTAGTTTAAAATTAACCGTATTTTTGCCTAAACGACTCGTAATTATGAATCAAGAAATTCCCATTAGCCTTAGAAATGATACCGTCAGCAATAAAAGACTTGATCACTCTGGAAGTCGTTTCCCTGGAAGTACCGGCTATATTTGCCAGATCTTTCTGAGAGGGCATATTCTTGATCTTAACTATTCCCTCCCTGATTGTTCCTCTTTCTTCTGCGAGCTGTATCAAGGCTGATGCTACCCGCCCTGATGCATCATACAAAGACAGGCTTTTAATCTGCGTATCAGATTTTCTGATCCTTAAAGCCAGTTCCTTTAACAAACCGATCGCTATACTTGGATTACTCCCAATCAACGAAAGAAAATCCTCCCGCCTGAGCAGGTAAAGGTCAGTCTCGCACGTTGTTGTTACGTTTGCTGATCTCGCAAGACCGTCCAGAAGAGACATTTCTCCAAAAAAGTCGCCTTCTGTTAATATAGCGAGTATTACTTCTTTCCCCTTATCACTCATTCGAGATATTTTGACGTTGCCCTTCTTGATAATAAATAATGTGCTGCCCTCTTCTGTCTCATAGACTACGACAGTATCTTTCTTGTACTTCTGCTCTTCAAGGCAATTTGCCAGTTCGGTCAGCTCTTTATCAGATAATTCCGAGAATAAGGGTACTCTCTCTAAATAATGCTGTGGCGTATCCAATCCGTATCCCTGTATATTTTAAACCGACAATATAATGAATTTGCTTAATTAATACTACGTATTTTGTCTCTTATATATCATCTGAATTCCAATCAGCGTTAGATCAGGCTCATATGCAGTAATCTCAGGTGTTCTGTCCATTATCACTCCCCCAATTCCACCTGTAGAAATAGACCTGACCTTCTCATTCATTTCTTCTTCAATTCTTTTGATCACACCCTCAATCTGTGCAACTGCTCCAAACATTATACCTGCCTGCATACTTCTTTCAGTGCTTTTTGCGACAATTCTCTCAGGAAACTCGAGTTCAACAGTCGGCAGTTTCGCGGCTCTTCTATGCAGCTGAAGCGCTGCTGTCTCGAGTCCCGGAGCGATCAGACCTCCGAGATATTCTCCCTGTCCGGAGATAACATCATAGGTTGTCGCTGTCCCGAAGTCGATGATCACCAGCGGACCGTTGTATATCTTATATCCTGCTGCAGCATTACAAATCCTGTCCGCCCCCACAGTCGAGGGATCTTTATATATTATCTCCAATCCATGATCGATCTCACTTGTAATATTCAATGCCTCTCTATTCAGGAATTTCCTGGCCAGAGCCTGAAAAACGGGCGTCAGCGCAGGGACCACAGATGAGATCGCTATATCTCTTATATCGGCAAATTCAAAACCGGAATTAGCGAGAATATTATGAAGATGCAGGGCCCATTCGTCTTCCGTCTTTCTTGAATGACTATCAAGCCGCCACCTTTTTATGATTGTTTCACCTTCAAACAGGCCAAGAACTATATTAGTATTTCCAATATCGATTGCCAACAGCATTCTGATATCACTTTTAGATATTTCCGGAAATTTTTGATTGCATAAATATAATATTTTTAAGTTATTATAAACAAG
>JANQEH010000047.1 GCA_028278455.1 bacterium | reverse complement strand
ACTTATCTGCTCTTTTTCCCAACGCTTCAGACTATATCCGGCTCCGCCGTATGTATCTACAATGATGTTTCTTCCGGTCAGTCCGGTATCACCCATCGGGCCTCCGATCACAAACCTTCCGGTCGGATTGATATAATATTTTGTACCGTTATGCAGAAGGTTACCGGGAATGATCTCCTTGATAACTTTTTCGATGATCTCGTTTTTCAGTGTAGAATCCGATACCTCTTCACTATGCTGGCTGGAGATAACAACAGCCTCTACAGAGACAGGTTTGTCATCTATATACTTTATCGATACCTGGCTTTTGCTGTCTGGTCTGAGAAAGTCGAGTGTTCCGTTCTTACGCAGTGTGGCAAGTTTTCTAACCAGTTTATGTGCTAGCGTGATAGGCAGCGGCATAAGCTCTTTTGTTTCGTTGGATGCATATCCGAACATAATACCCTGATCACCTGCACCGTCTTTATCGACACCCATGGCGATATCGGGTGATTGTTTATCTATAGTCGTGATTACAGAACATGTGTCACAGTCAAATCCGAGTCTTGAATCGACATATCCGATATCCCTGACTACTTCGCGCGCTATCGAGGGAATATCGGCATAAGTTGTTGTTGTGATCTCACCGCCCACCAGTACGAGGCCGGTCGTTACAAATGTCTCACAGGCGACTCTCCCCATCGGATCATCAGTAAGTATCGTATCCAGAACTGCATCTGATATCTGGTCGGCTATTTTATCCGGATGTCCTTCAGAAACAGATTCAGAGGAAAAAATATATTCAGCCATGATCTCTCCAATTTTGAATTTATGTATATACTATTTTATTTACAATTTGGTTCAATATAATATCATCGGATATTACAGTAATTTTCTTTACATTTTCACAGGGAAACTTCGGATGTTTCGCCGATGTTCAGCATACGGGCTTTTCCGGTTACTACGGCCCGGTTCCCTACCAGTGAATCCTTCAGGACAGCGTTGCTAATTCTTGCTCCGGTTCCTATTATCGAATTCTCTATTACCGAGTTCTCTATGACCGTGCTTTGGGAAATAGATGTATAAGGCCCGATGATAGAGTTTTTTAAAGTGACATCTTTTCCGATGAACACTGACTTATCTATAAAGCATGATTCATACTTATATTCGGATTCGTTCTTAGACAGCAGAAACTGGTTGGTGGAAAGTATTGCATCATATTTTCCGCAGTCATACCAACCGGTCAGGGGAAATGTCTTAGTCTTCTCACCGTTATCTATCATTACCTGAAGTGCATCGGTGATCTGGAACTCCCCGCGGGTTCTTTTACAGGATGCTATCAATTGACCTGTAGCCTCGGCGAGGACTTTTCCTTCACGGATATAATACAATCCTGCAAGCGTAAGGTTAGTTTTCGGATGTTCGGGTTTTTCCACAAGCTGCGTAATAAATCCATCGCTGTCAAGTTCTGCAGTCCCGAACCTTCTGGGATCTTCAACTTCCTGTACACCAAGAGCCGAATATTCACCAGCGAAGACATCCGGCAGTTCGGCGCTGAAGATTGTATCTCCTAGTACGATAAAAACAGGTTCATCAGTCAGATAATCTTTAGCCAGGTTAACAGCGCTTGCAATCCCTGAAATCTCTTCCTGAAAATAAAAACTGCTGTTGATACTTTTATAAGCAGTCGTAACATATTCCTCTATTTGTTTACCTTTGTAGCCGACGATAACTGCTATATCATCCACACCGGCATCAATGATAATGTCGATAATATGAGCAAGTATGGGTTTACCGGCAACATTCAAAAGCGCCTTAGGCGTAGAGTAGGTATGAGGCCTCAGCCTCGTTCCTTCTCCCGCAGCAGGGATAATAGCTTTCATTTTTCCACCCAAAATTAAACAAACTGAAATTTACAAAAACCTCTTACCAAATACAACCACTATTTAGAAAGCTGTTGTTTTAAGTAACTGATATTTTCGATAGGTGTGGGATCGGTGTTATTTATAACAGCATAATAGAAACTCAGGTAATCCCCATAGTATAATAATGACATCATTCGGCTTAATTTTCCAATACCCGCAGATCGTATTTCAACAGATTTAACGCCGTATCCTGCAATTACCTCCCGTGTTATTTCTATTCTGCGTTTTATATTTTCGGGTTCTTCAACATCCCTCAAAAAAATGACAAAATATTTATCCAGACAGGGTGTGTTTTCAGCCCATCCCATGATTTCGTTATGATTCAGCTCGGGAAAGCTGTTCCCGAAGGCAAGTATTTTCGCATTTTCAGTAAACTGGCATCTCCATCTTGTTGCAAGGCAGTCAAGTGGGGGACCGGGAGCGTAAATAACCGGAATATGACCGGTTAACATCTCCGCAAGTTCAATTATTTTATTTCCCGAAGAGTATTCCGGAGAGTATTCATAAGAAAGACTGGAGATCACATCTATGCATTCTCCGATATATTCATCCTGGTTCGGGATCATACTGCAGATACTTAGAAACCTGATAATAGGTATCAATGAAAATCCTAATGCAGCACGAGGCTGATATCCTTCGGGTATAGTGATAACAAACGCTTTATTTTCTTCAGCCAGTGTAGTGAGTAGTCCGCCTGTTGTAATACAAAGCATTACAGCACCCTTGCCGGCCGCCTCTTTGAAGCAGGAGAGAGTTTCTTCAGTGTTTCCGGAGTAGCTAGAAACTACAACAAGCGCATTGTCATCAATGTATGCAGGCAGTTTGTAGTCCCTGCAGACAGTGATGGGGATTTTCAGTTCATCTCTGTAGAGTGAACCGAGTATTTCACCCCCAATTGCCGAACCGCCCATCCCTGCGATGGTAATATTCCGGATCTTTGTTATAAGGTCCCGCGGAAAGCTGAGAAGATTTATCTTTGAAGCCTTTTTCAACTGGTCTGGGAATTGACTTAGAAATCTCAGATAATCGCTTCCGTCGTATCTCTTAATTAATTCTTTAATGTTCACTTTTTCTCCGGAAAGTATATTACGAATTGAATAATCCTATCTGGCCTATGTTTTCTGTAAGGCTGAAGAAGTCATCAGAATCCATGCCCGGAAAGTAACTGTGCATTATATTATACATCAGACTTTCGATTTCATATGGTGATTCCATTGTCAGGCACTTTTCGCTTATCTCGATTGCATCTTTCATTTTTAGTGATCGGAGTATCTGCTTGATCTTCAAAAGCATTATTGGGCTGACGCTGAATTCTTCGATTCCAAGCCCCAAAAGCAGGAATGCTGCGAGTGGATCACCTGCCATCTCTCCGCACATCCCGATCTGGATATTATTATTATGAGCCGCTTCAACAGTCATTTTAATCATCCTGAGAACGGCAGGGTGGAACGGATTAAAAAGTTCTGATACCCGTTCGTTTCCCCTGTCAACTGCAAGAGTATACTGGACAAGGTCATTTGTCCCGATCGAGAAGAAATCTGCCAGTTTTGCGAGTTCATCTGCTATCAGGACTGCTGACGGAACCTCGATCATAACCCCAACTGG
>JANQEH010000309.1 GCA_028278455.1 bacterium | reverse complement strand
GCCCGCAACCAGTTGGAAAGTCTCGGCTATCAGGTTCTCCTTGCTCCTGACGGTTTTACGGGAATAAAGATTTTTAAAGAGAACCGGAATAACATTGACCTTATTTTGCTTGATATGATAATGCCTGAAATGTCAGGAAAAGATACGTTGAAGCTGCTGAAAAAAGAAAACAAAGATATTAAAGTTGTAATAATCAGCGGATACAGCAGGGAGATCATTTCAGGTAAGAATTCTGATATGGATGTATTGGGATTTATTCAGAAACCCTTCAAATTAAGTGAAATATCGACTATTCTATCAGAAATATTCAATTGATCAATAGTCAGTTAACCGGTTTTTTGCAAACCACTTTTATCCTTTCAATATAATCTTTAGAGTATTTCAAGATATTTCATTAGAATAATAGGAACTATATATTATGTTGATCTTGTTTTCTTTTTTAGAAAACCTATTTTAAAGGGATAAATCATGCAGGTGAAAAACAGCTCACTGGGAAACGGGATCATTAAGAAGAGCGCACGTCCTGTAAAGGTAAGACGTAGAGGATCGAATAATTTCTGCGTCTGTTTTGAAAGCTGTCTTGAAAATTTTGATGAAAACAAACCAGCTGATGAACAATTCTGCCCGGCATGCAGAGATATCGAATTCGATATTGGAGGTTGACAGCCTGCTTTAGAATTTCCCGTATTAACATATACAGTATTTAACAAAATATATTTGTCTTCCGGCATTTAATCTAATGGCACAAGATTTGCTCAATTATATGTAAAATATTGAGCTTCTGTTCAATTGAGCAAAGGTAATAGACGAAGTGTGTCAAAATCATCATTATTGTATTCAAATCAACACTAGGTGAATTGGTATTGAACCAAAAATGCGGGGCTTCAAAGTTTCTGGAAAACGACGTTTTTGTATTTTTTTGTGTTCAGATTAACAGAGATTATGTGAAGCCGTAAAACAATGCTCTACCGAGTGAGGTGAAAAAAATGCTGATAAAAAAGGGAGCCTGATGGCTCCCTTTTTTTCTGTATCTATGTGACAGATAAAACTATTTTTTATTGTCATATAGTTCTTTTGCTTTCTTAGCAATATGCTCAGCAGCAACTTCAAATTCCTTTACGAGTTCCCATGGTGCACCGGAATCACCAAATCTGTCCTTAACACCTACCATCCCGAAAAGCATCGTATCCCCGAACGATTCTTTTCCGTCAAGGATCGCAGCGCTCACTCTGTATCCTAAGCCGCCGATCTGGTGTTCTTCAGCGGTAACGACGCATTTTGTATCCATCGCTGCTTTCCTGATGGCCTCACTATCCAAAGGTTTAATAGTATGGATATTGAGGATCCTTGATTCAATACCAAAATCCTCTTTAAGGATATATGCTGCACGCATAGCCTCAGGAACAGAAGGACCGCAAGCGATAATTGCCATATCCTCATCCTCCGATTTATATTCCGAAGCCAGGACATGTTCGAACGCGTCAATGAATTTCTCGTTTTTTCCGCGGTAGCGGATGACATTGGCTTTTCCGAATTCCCAGGGTGTGTTCTCTGTAGTAACAATCGGGGTGGCTTCGCGTGCAAACCTGACATACTTCGGTCCCTTGTGCTCGAGAAGTAGGAATTTGGAAGAACGGTTGGTTTCAACTGAATCGCAGGGGACTTCAACCGTCATGTTCGGAAGGCCGCACATCTGGAATAATTCTTCCAGGGCCTGGTGTGTTGCCCCATCCGGTCCGACTGAAACACCTCCATGTGCACCTGCTATAAATACATTAAGGTTACCGTAACACACAGTAGTGCGGATCTGGTCAAGATTTCTTGCCGAAGCGAAAGTCCCGTATGTACCGATTACAGGGATCTTACCTTCTTTTGCAAGCCCTGCCGCGGCGCATGTTCCGTTTTGTTCCTGGATACCAAGACTGAACCAGCGGTCTTTGCGTTCAGGATGATTTTCATAGAATTTACTGATCGTAATTGAACCGGAAATATCCAGACCAATCGCAACCATTCTTTCATCATCACCTGTCTGTTCGAGAGCTTCGCCGAAACCAAGCCTTGTCGGTTTCATATCGGCTTTCATTGTGTCTTCTTCATTCCACCAGTAGTTTTTGCTGAACTTGGGCACGACCTCGTCAAGGTGTTTTTCAACTCCCGCCTGGTATTTATCTGCTTTAGCAAAAAGTGCATCGAGATCGAATTTGTCTGTAATGCCCATCTGCTTGAGGCCTTCCTCAAGCTGTTCCCGTGACGGAGGCTTTCCATGCCAGCCTGCGATATCCTCCATGAAATCAACACCTTTTCCCTTGATCGTGTCTGCAATAATCGCTGTCGGAGCGCCTTTCAAAGTCTTTGCTTTTTCAACAGCATCGACAATTTCCTTCATATTATGGCCGTCTATTCGGATAACATTCCAACCGAAGCTCTTCATCTTATCTTCTATGGGATCGATATTCATAACATCCTTTACCCAACCGTCAATCTGTAAGCGGTTGTAGTCGATAAATGCTATTACATTATCAAGTTTAAGATGCGAAGCCGACATAGCAGCTTCCCATATCTGGCCTTCCTGCATTTCACCGTCACCGTGTATTGAATATACATAATAGTCTTTTTTATCAAGTTTTGCTGCCATTGCTATCCCAACTGCGATACTGAGACCCTGTCCAAGAGATCCGGTTGAAGCCTCGACACCGTCGAGTTTCAGCCAGTGGGGATGTCCCTGGAACGGACTGCTTAGTTTTCTCAGAGTCACCACATCAGTAGGATCATAGTAACCGGCCATACCCAGTCCAATGTATAAATTCGGCGCTTTATGTCCGGTTGACCAGATGACGCGATCACGATCTTCCCAGAAAGGTTCCTGGGGATCGTAATTACAGCATTGCAGATATAATGCTGCAGTAATATCCATCGCAGACATGGTTCCACCAGAATGACCTGAGCCAGCAGCGCAAAGAGATACAAGGTTTAAACCACGCATGTAATTTGCAGCGTCTTCCAGCTCTTCAATCGTATAATTCTTGACGACTTTACCGGTTTTTGAATCGATTCTCGGCATTTTGTCACCTCACAGTTTTAACAATTATGAATAAGATTCTATGCTATATTTAGAACAATTATTTCGAAGGTATAAATAGTGTATAAATAGCAATAGTTATGCCACATTTATTTCTAAGGCAATTTATAATATATATAAGATATAAATTGCTGAAAGTAAAAAAAAACTGATATAATCCTACCAATTTTAAGAAAATAATGAAAAAAATCCCTTCCAATATATGAAGCGAATGAATAATGAAAAATAAAAAAATTGAATGAGTTATTTCAAAGTGAATTCCCATGAACAGTATTCGTTCTCTACAGGATCGGGAGGACAAACAATGCATTTCGTTTGTATTCTGGAGTCCACTGCCTTTGAGAATTCTGTGAATTCCACTTTCCCTACTGGCTTGCAGGGAAAATCAGGCAGGTTCTTTCTTCTCCTTGCAGCCTGAACGCGGCATTCCTTCATCCTGAATAACAAGGTGTTCTCATCTTTCCATTCAACTTCCTGCTTGTTTATCATAGCATACAGCCTGTAACTGAATGCCTCCTCGAGTGAAGTCAATCCACCATTTTCAGGTATATTGAATTCCTTCACGATCCTTTTCGCTTCAACCGCTGCAAATCTCTCCCAGGCTTTAATGTCCATCTCTATAGCCATGTCAATACCGTATTTTTCTTCAATTGCCAGAAACCAGCAGCCATCATGGGCAAGCCAGTTTTTGGCATATATTCCAAGCAGTTTGATCAGGTCCTCTTTTGGAAGTGAATTAATATCAGTCAACATATCAAAAATCTCCGCTAGATACTATAACTTATCTATTTGTTATCCGGTTTATTTCTTGATCTTCTCTGGAAGTCTTGGTCTCTGGTCTTCAGGAACAGCGCTTTTATATCTGAAACCTTCTGTTTTCTCCAGAAATTCCTTCTGAGCTTCCTCGATTAATTTCCTGTTCATCAGCACCTCGATCCCCGAAGCAGCAAGTGTTTTGGCTGCCGTCTGCATCCCCTTAAATCCAATTGAGGAACCGGAACATGTCGTAACAACCCAGCTGTGTCCCGGTGCATTCATCGGCCAGCATGCTGTACTCAGTGATGCAGTCGGTACTATCCAGCTTACATCGGCTACATCGGTTGATCCTCCGCCGAGATAACCTTTCGGTTCCCGAAGCGGCACTATCTTGTTGTGCAGGCCGTCCTCGCCTTTTTTGAGCTCTCTCTGTATTTCTTTAGCAAATTCCTGTTCTTCTCTGGAAAAGGGTGGAGGCCCGACAATTTCAAGATTTCTGTGGATCACCTCCGCTACTTTCCTGTTCTTCAGATAATTATATACACCGGTGATAAGATATACCTCGTGTGTTGTGCCTGTCATAAGCGCCGCCCCTTCGGCTATTTTCAGGATCCTGTCGTAAACGAGGTCTACACCTTTTCTGTCTTTGTCACGGACATAATACCAGACCTTTGTATAATCCGGAACGACATTCGGAGCCTTTCCGGCTTCGGGTATGACATAGTGTATCCTGACGGTGGGAATTACATGCTCCCTTAGATAATTGACACCAATATTCATCAATTCCACTGCATCCAGAGCGCTTCTGCCGTTCCATGGATCTCCTGCTGAATGTGCAGTTTTGCCGTAAAAAGTAACTTCAAAATTGTTCATTGCGTTACTGGTTCCCAATCCCACGGCATTTCTGCTTCCGGGATGCCAGTCGAAACATATATCGAGATCATCAAACAATCCTGCCTTTGCCATGTATACTTTGCCGACGACTGTCTCCTCAGCGGGGCATCCGAAAAGTTTTACGGTTCCCTCGAGACCGCGGTTTACCATAACTTCCTTGATAGCGATCGCTGCGGCAGAACTTGCGACACCGAAAATATTATGTCCGCATCCATGCCCGCCCTGTCCGGGATTGAGAGCTTCCTTATGTGCTATTCCCGCAACCTGGGAAAGACCAGGCAGAGCATCGTATTCAGCAAGGATCCCGATCACTGGTTCACCGGAACCATATGAGGCAACAAATGCTGTCGGCATATCAGCAACACCGCACTCTACATTGAATCCGTATCTTTCGAGCAGGTTTGCAAGTTCTTCTGCAGACCTGTACTCGAGCAAGGCTGTTTCTTCGTAATCCCAGATGTTTTTGGCTGCTGTATTCAGCAGCTCTTTATTGTTTTCCACCCAGTTGATGGCTTCATTCCTGTTCCTGTCAAGGTGCCGCTGGGCGATTGCAGTTGAATTTATAATGATAATTATCAAGACAAAAGTGATCAGTCTATAGTAGATACGCATAAAATACCTCCGTTAGAGAATTAAGCATTAGCACTGTTGGTGAAAACACCAACAGTGAGCGAGTATATTGTTTTTCAATATCATGTTTAACCAATTCGACATGAGCCAAAACATCTTCCGTCTATAAACACTTAAGAAGAAAACAACAACAGTGAGCATGATAAAATATTTATATATGGAAAACCTGAAAATCAATCTAGAGATAACATGCTGTGTGTTGGTGTTTTCACCAACACACTTAATAAGAAATAATCTTTCTTAAATCAAAAAGACTAAAAAATTGAGGCTTTTCATCGGTTAAATAGAAAGAAGCGCTCGAATACCTATAATCCTCCGGTTTATCCACTAAACGCCAGTTTGGTTGACAGGGATTATTATGAATATATTCTACTTTTTGCTTCATGAATTCTGAGCTAAAAACTTGTTTCTTATGTGTATTCCTTTTCCATATCTGGATTCTTCGGTCCTTTTTATTAACAATAAATTTATCTATTAAAGGATTATTATTCTCTTTTAATCTAAAAATGATATTCTGAGATGTATACTTCTTAAAATCTCTGTTTATATTTTCAAAAGCAGTATCTTTTTCTGGTTTAACTATCAGATGAATATGATTTGGCATTATAACATAGGCACCTATAGATAACTTGTTATTTGATGTAAAATAATTCAGACTATCTAAGATAATTTGGGTAAATATGAAATTGCTAAATAAATTGACAAATTTGTGAACAGTCATAGTGATAAATAACCAATGCTCTAATTCCTGATTATTTTTAAACTCAGAGGTGATCATTTTTTTAGCACTGTTGGTGAAAACACCAACAGTGAGCTTGTATTTATAGTTAAGTATTATGCATACTCATTTCAATCTTGAGCTAATTCATCGTCCAATTTTGGAATAGGTAAACTTTTAGTCAATCCCTCAGCCTTAGCTTGGACTTTACATACGATTCTTATTATATCATTAACTCTATCAAAGAATGGTTTCGCATCCTCACCGAATTTTCCTAGAACAACACCTGCATCACCAATTAATCCCCAAAATTTATCTAAATTCGACTCATTTTTATGTAACTCACTTTGCAGTTTTTCAAGCCTTTTTAAAAGCCTGTTTTTTAGGTCACTATCGATAAATTTCGACTTTGTAATAAATCCTCTCAATTCGTTAATACTAGTCTGGATAATATCCAGATCATTTTGAGATAGTTGATAGGTAAGAGTTTTTCCCAAAATGCTGGAGTACTTTGTTTTTTGGTCACTTAAATATTTTACTGATCTTTGATAAGTTATAACTCTGTTTAATTGGGCGAAGAATTCTTCTATATTATCACGAGTATCTTGATCATTAACCGTCATTTCTGGGATGGTTAAATCTTTAACAACTTCTTCATTTAGTTCTTCATAATAGACAAGTATTAAGGATAGAGTTTCCAAATAGTAATCTATTGTAACGTTGCTACCTCTAGTAAGTTGTTCGTAGAATTCATTTAATATTAAATAAATGGCCTTTGATGCATCCTTAGGTAATTCTTTAATAAACTTTTCGATGTACATCTTTCCTCCAATTATGTGATTAATAATCTCATCTAAAATAATCCCAATGGTTTTTTCTATTTAAAAATTCTCTTCTTGCTGTGTGTTGGTGTTTTCACCAACACACTACTTCTAATACTTCCAGCTTCTCGTGTCTGCTCCGCGGGGAGCATTTCTTGTTATATGGTCTGCCATTATTCTCAGCAGGTGCGCGTTATCGTAAGGCCTGTAGCCGTGTCCGGCTTCGGGGCCTGCTCCGTAAGTTACTGAGCCTGCATAATACGGATCTCTTGTGCTTTCGAGGAATTCCTCCATGTGATACACACCTACATTCAGGTAAAAATTATCCATATGACCACAGATTATATTCAGCTTTCCAACGAGCTTCGGCCCGACCTCACTCCAGTTGTTCTCGAGATAATACCTCAGGTCAAAATGCTCTTTCCAGTACTGAGCCACCTCAGGATCGATCTCGCCTGTTAATTTATCGAAAAGTGGTTTAAAATAACCGTCTTCACCAACCGGCCCAAAAACAGAGCTCCATACATCGAGCTGTTCACCTGACCGCCCCCTGGTTCCCTTAGCCAGTTCGTAATAATTTCTCTGCCTGGATGTCAGGACGACCTCTCCAGTGGCAGGTCTTCTAGTATTTGCTATAGGCACTTTTCTCCATTCATGTAACTTGTAAAAAGCATTTGTGTCTTCATAAATATTAATACCCTCTACATTCCTGAAATCAAGTGGATCCGGGGCGAATGACCATGTCCCGCCGTAAAAATCGGGATAAAACACCTGCAGGGCGAATGATTCCCATCCACCGGTCGATCCTCCGGTCAGTACGCGAGCCCAGGACTCAGGAATAGCGCGGAATCTTTTTTCTATTTCGGGGATCAGCTCTTCATGGATAGCATCCCCGAAAGGTCCGTTATTTGGAGAATTCACTGCATATGAATCATCGAAATAGGGAGATGGGTGCTGGATCGTTACTGCTATAAACCTCGGAAAATTATTTGATGTCCATGCCCTGTAAAACGGATTTTCCGGATCTTCTCTGAACCTCAATGGAGGACGTGTAGAAAAATGCCCCTGGTGATAAACTACCGGATAATTCGAATTCGGGTGTTCATCATAGCCGTCGGGGAGCAGAATGGTCGCTCCGATATATATCGGATGTCCCCAGAACTCGGTAAGGACATCACTCCGGATCTTAAACCGTTTAACCCATTTCGTATCTTCGATCATCTCTATAGGAGGGATGATATTATTTGCTTCAAGTTTGAACGTGCCGCCCCTTGCGGGATCAAAGGTTATCTGCTGAACATCTGAATAGAGGTTGCCGGGAGATCTTCTGAAATCCTGGCCCTCCCACTGGTCCATGTGCATCCACACTGTATGTCCATCCGACCTTTCGAATTTCGTATATATATTTACCATAGCCTGTACATAATATTCACCTGCTGGAATATCCTTCAGGCTTTCTACAGGGGAACCGAGGGTGTTTTCATCAATTACTGCAGTTTCTCCGGGCATCAGGTTCTCGACATCTTCTCCGTAAAACGGAACGCCGTATCTCCCGACCTGGAATCTCGGTTCTCTTTCGTCAGTCCTCGATAACATTATGAAAATCCTTCCTGTAACAGCATCGCTCTTTACCGACTCAGGAAATGATATTTCGAATTTTATCGAGCCGCCCGTCATACCAGTACAGGATATCAACACTAAAAGGCTCAAGCTTAACATGGCCAAAAGCATAGATTTCCCATATTTAGACATAATAGTATCGTTAAAAGTGATCATACGTAAACCTCCCGGAGAATATATAGTTTTAAGATCAGGATGTATCAATACTTCCATTGATTTGTGTTTTCACCCTGCGGCGCGCTGGATGTGATATGCTCAGCCATTTCTTTCATCATGTTTACTCTGCCGAGTGGATTCCATCCATGTCCGCCGCGAGGACCATATTTAAAATACCCTCCATAATTAGGATTTACAGTTTTCTCAAGGAATTCTTCAAGTAAATAAACGGCTTCATTAAGATAATAATTATCCATCCTGCCGCACAATATATGGAGTTTACCCGTTAATTTCGGTCCGACATCAGCCCAGTTGTTCTCTAAATAATACCTGATATCATAGTGTTCCTGAGCCCATTTTGCAACCTCGTGATCTATCTCTCCCGTCAGGGGATTCCAAATCGGTTTAGGATAACCGTCAACATCTACAGGGGCGAAAACGGCATTC
>JANQEH010000270.1 GCA_028278455.1 bacterium | reverse complement strand
GGGGTATTGTCTCTTATGGATTAAATCCATGCTGCAGAAGAAATAAAAAAATGGCAAAAGGAAAAAGGTATTTCTCTGGATCAATTCTGAGTAGAAGCTTTCGATCCAATGGTCAATTTAATAATAATGGTGGAATAGATAAAATAAAGGTTTAAAATGAAAATAGTCATCACGTCAACCGGTGAGTCAATGGACTCAAAGATCGATCCCCGTTTCGGCAGGTCAGGTAAATTCATTGTTTTTGATACACTGAGTAGAAATGTAGAGACAGCAGACAATACACAGAATCTGAATCTACCCCAGGGAGCGGGTATCCAAACTGCTGAGAATATTTCACGGTTTGATCCTGATTTCGTGATTACAGGACACTGCGGCCCCAAAGCATTCAGAATTCTTCAGGCTGTGGGGATAGCGGTGCTTTTGCTGGATAAAGACTGCTCGGTTTCAGAAGCAGTTAAGATGTTTGAATCAAATGAGCTGAAGCCTGCTTCCGGACCGGATGTTGAGGGACATTGGATTTGATGACACAAAATAAATAAAGAGAAGAAGGGTATAACGTGATAATTGCTGTTGCCAGCGGCAAAGGAGGTACAGGAAAGACTACTGTTTCGACCAATCTTACATATGTTATAGATGAGGACGTTTGCCTGGTGGATCTGGATGTTGAGGAACCAAACTGCCATATATTTCTTAAACCTGAGTTTGAGTATTCAGAAAATGTTGGGATTCCAATACCTGAAGTTGACATTGATGCCTGTGATTTTTGCGGGGAATGTGGGAAATTTTGCGAGTTTAGTGCCATAATCTCCCTAAAGAACAAAATTCTCACATTCCCCGATCTTTGTCATGGATGCGGCGGCTGCGCGTTGGTCTGCCCGAAAAAAGCAATTATAGAGGTAAAGAAAAATATTGGGACTGTAGAAAAGGGCAGATCGGGAAATATTGATTTCATCCATGGGCGACTAAATATCGGTGAGGCTATGTCTCCGCCTATGATCAGGGAAACAAAGAAGCACATTGAAACAGGTCAGTTGACAGTAATTGATGCTCCCCCGGGAACATCTTGTCCGGTTATTGAGGCTGTAAAAGGTGCCGATTATATCATCCTTGTCACTGAACCTACTCCTTTCGGATTGAATGACCTGGCGCTTACAGTAGAGATGCTGCAGAAGTTAAAGAAACCATTTGGTATTGTTGTCAATCGATCAACACCAGACTGCAGATCAGTACATGATTTCTGTCTTGATAGTGGAATCAGATTGCTCGCTGAAATCACAAATGACAGGAAAATTGCAGAGGTATACTCAAGGGGAGAACTGGTTGTTGAACAGGTTCCGGGTTATATTGAGGTTTTCAAAAGGATTTACAGGGAAGTTTTAGATGATATTGATAAAAAAATAGATAACAACATATTTCGCATAAAAGAATGATGACTTAAAATATGCAAATAAAAGAGTTAGTAATAATAAGCGGAAAAGGAGGTACCGGAAAAACAAGTATTGCAGCTTCTTTTGCAGCGCTTGCCAGGAACAAGGTAACTGTTGACTGTGATGTTGATGCTGCAAATATGCATATTGTAATGAACCACGATATACAAAGAAAGAAGGGATTCAAAGGAGGTAAAGAGGCTTATGTAGATCCTGATCTATGTACAGGGTGCGGAACATGTTTCGATCATTGCAGATACAATGCAGTTAAAATGATAGATAAGCTGGGAAAGGATAAGGCTTTTATCGAAGATATTTCCTGTGAGGGATGCGGAGTTTGCGTTGAATTCTGTCCGGAAGGAGCTGTAACGCTAATACAGCAAACGAGCGGAGAATGGTATATTTCGAATAGCAGCTTCGGCCCTTTCATCCATGCCAGGCTGGGTATAGCCCAGGAGAATTCAGGTAAACTCGTAACACTTTTACGGCTAAATTCAAGGATTCTTGCTAAAGAAAACGATTGCGAGTTGATTATCATTGATGGTTCTCCGGGAATAGGATGTCCTGTTATTGCTTCTATCACAGCATCTTCTATGGTTCTGGCCGTTACTGAACCGACCTTGTCCGGGATCCACGATCTAGAGAGAATCGTCGAACTTGTGAAAGGATTTAAGACCATCCCTTTAACGGTGTGTATCAATAAGTATGATATAAACATTGAAATAACAAAAGAAATAGAAAAATATTGTGCTGCGAACAAGTTATGTATTGTAGGAAGTCTGCCTTATGACTATCTGGTTACTAAGGCTCAGATAGCCGGTGTAAGTGTCGTTGAATATACCGGGGCCCGGATAGCCTTGAGTATCAAGAAAATGTGGCGCAAAATTTATTACAGTCTAATTCAATAAAGGAGAGTATAGTATGAGTGATGGAAGTTCATGCAGCGGATGCGGTGAAGCACAGGCCGGTACCTGTAATGGCCCGGCAAATGAAGATCATATTCTGAAAGAAAGATTAGGTAAAATCAAACATAAAATAGTAGTGATTTCCGGAAAGGGCGGGGTTGGAAAAAGCACGGTAGCTGTCAACCTTGCGGTCTCGCTATCACTATCAGGGAGAAAAGTGGGCCTCCTCGATGTCGATATCCACGGTCCGAGTATTCCTAACCTTCTTGGTTTACAGGGTGTAACTCTTCAGGCAAATAATAAGACTATCTCACCTGCCCGGTTCAGCGAGAATCTTAAAGTCATGTCAATAGGATTTCTGCTGAATTCGCGCGATGAAGCGATAATATGGCGGGGACCGATGAAAATGGGAGTCATAAACCAGTTTCTGAAAGACGTCGAGTGGGGAGACCTGGACTACCTTGTGGTGGATTCACCTCCCGGAACAGGGGATGAGCCTCTTTCAATCTGTCAACTGATAGAGGATGCTGACGGGGCGGTCATTGTTACAACTCCGCAGAATGTATCATTGCTTGATGTTCGAAAGTCTATTAATTTCTGCAAGAAGCTTGATATGAATGTTCTGGGGATAGTGGAGAATATGAGCGGATTTGCATGTCCCGAATGTAATAAAGTTATAGATATCTTCAAGAAAGGCGGTGGAGAAATAATGGCTCTGGAGATGGATGTCCGTTATCTTGGCAGCATACCACTTGATCCTGTAATGGTTACTGCGGGTGACTCAGGCAGGCCTTTCGTTCATCATTATGCCAGGACAGAAACTGCAAAATCTTTTGAGAAGATCGTAATGAAGTTGAGCAACTCTAAAACGGGATCTCAAGAAACAATAATAACAGGTATACAGGAAATGAATGATAAAAATATCAAGATCGCTGTTCCGGTAGCCGAAGGAAGATTAGCACAGCATTTCGGTCATTGCGAGCAGTTTCTAATCTTTGATGTAGATACTGGTAAAAAAGTGATCACAGATAGAATGAGCCTGACTCCTCCACCACACGAGCCGGGAATACTACCTCCATGGCTTAAAGAGCAGGGAGCGGACATTATAATTACCGGAGGAATGGGAGGAAGAGCGCTGCAGCTGTTCAGGACTCAGGATGTTGAAGTAATCACGGGTGCGATGCCTGATCTTCCGGAAAATGTCGTAAAAAACTATTTAAACGGCAGCCTGAGGACCGGAGAAAATGTCTGCGACCATTAAATAAATTAAATATTACTCTTATAGAGGTGTGAAATGGAAGACAATGGGAAATTCAAGGGCAGATCTCTTACTTCGTTCCTTTCATTTTGGTCCTTTCTCATACTGAGCGTCACAGGTGTCATACTATATTTTACACCTGCGGGAAGAGTAGCAAACTGGATAAACTGGACCATGTTAGGGCTCGATAAAGAGTCATGGCAGGGAATTCATATTATATTTGCCTTGATGTTTCTGTTAGTAACGGCTTTTCATCTGTTCTTTAACTGGGTGGCGCTGATAAACTACTTCAGAAACACATTCAGACAGGGCTTTATCAGGAGAAAGGAACTGGCTGTTTCCTTTATAATTACTTTCATTATTGTGTTAATTTCTCTTTTAGAGATTAATCCGTTCTGGAAATTAGTAAATTATAGGGGAAATCTCAAACATGAGGATGGTATCGTATATATCGCACCTCCAATACCACATGCAGAAGATCTCAGGCTTTCTGAGTTTGCAGATATGCTGAGACTTCCTTTGGAGAATATCGAAAATGATCTGAAATCTGAAGGATTTCAGGTTTCTGGCGTTGATGCAACTTTATTTGAAATTGCTTCAGCAAATGAAACATCTCCTGAAAAGCTTTATTATTTAATTTTTGAAAAAGAGACATTTGGAGAAGCCGGGCTTCCGGAAATCAGCCGGAAAGTCCGGGGAGCTGATGATAACGGCCTTACTAATAACAGGCTTAATGGATATTCAGGTAAACGACAGGGTACAGGCCTGAACCATAACCGGAAAGCTAAATATTATGGAAGAAAAACAATAAAGCAGCTATGTATTGATGCCGGTATTGGTTTGGAAAAAGGAATTGATATCCTTAAGTCGAGTGGAATCGGTGATATCGAGCAGAATGACAGAGTGAGAGATGTTGCCGGGAAATATGGCCTGAGGCCTTCTGACATTAGCAGATACTTAGAAAGAAGAAAGTAATCAAGAAACGGGATTGTGCCAATACAGAGTATTGAACTTGAACATGCAAAAAGATGATGGAACCGATTGTACTGGACAGGAAGTATACTGATGTTACGATTTGTGTTGAACCCGGCTGCAGAAAGTAAGAATGGATACAATAAAGACAAAAGTAAGACAGAAACTCCGGAAAAGATAAAAGGGTGGAGGGGATGACATGATAATCATGATCTGCAAAAGAAAGATTAATATACGTGGGAATATTTCATTCTCTGGAGACTGGAAACTGACTGGGATTCCTGCAGAGATTATAAAATAAAGAAATTGAAATTCCCTCTCAAACATTCGAAATGATCGTTATAGGCTAGATTGGGACGACACATGTTTGAAATGTGGGATGCCATTAGTGCATTTCGATAATTTCCTGTAATAAAAAAATGCGAATATTTGAAATTCAATAATAAAAGGAGAAATAGATGAATTGCGCAGTCTGCGGTAAGAAATCCTGTGATGATGGGGATATGTGTAAAGAGATTGAAATGGATTACATGGCGAAATATGACGATCCGGAGAACCGTTCAATATTCGAAACGGCTTCGAAGGTTGAATCCGAAGGATACATGAAACTTACAAGACTTCAGGAGATCATCAAGTTCTCTCAGGATATAGGCTATAAACACATCGGGATCGCATTTTGTATCGGTTTGGAAGACGAGGCAAAAATACTGTACAAGATACTGAAGCAGCATTTCAGGATGTCCTCCATATGCTGTAAAGTATGCTCTGTAAACAAGGATGATATGGGTATCGTCAAGATCATTGAAGACAGTTATGAGGCAATGTGTAATCCGATTGCACAAGCAGAGATTCTCAATAAAAGAAAAACCGACATGAATATAATCTGCGGTCTCTGCATCGGGCACGATATCCTGTTTACGAAACACTCGGTTCCACCTGTGACTACCTTTATCGTCAAGGATAGGATTCTGGGGCATAATCCCGCAGCCTCGCTGTATTCGAATTATACTAGAAAGATACTCATGCAGAAATAGAGAACATTTAATAAAATAGGGAGATACCGGATGGAAAGAAGAAAATTTGTAAAATGCATTATCAGCAGTTCTGTACTTTCTGTGATGTCATTAAAAAGCATGGGAGCTGTCGCCGAATTTTCGATTGTGCCGGAAAATCAAAACTATTCTTCGCCGGAAAAAAACGAAAGGAATAAGGAAATGAAAAAAGTAGGTATTATAATATGTGATCGCTGGAATACATGCGCGGGAGGGAAATGTCTTAGATCTCTTAGGAAGAAAGAAGGTGCATTTGAAAAATATAAAAACGATAATATCGAGCTTGTAGGTTACACTACATGTGGTGGATGTCCCGGAGGGAATGTGGAATATGCCCCTGAAGAAATGAAAAAGAATGGGGCAGAGATCGTCCATCTCGCCACAGGTTTTCTTGTAGGATACCCTCCTTGCCCTCATATTGAGTACTTCAGTAAATTTGTACCGGAAAAATATGGGATGGACGTAGTAATCGGAACCCATCCCATACCCGAGAAATATTATACCACTCACAAGAATCTGAAGACATGGGAAGATTCCAAATGGCAAAATCTTCTTAAAGAAACCATATGCGATAGAGATACGAGGCTAAGATATGATTGAAAAGTTTTTGTTGTTCGGATACATCGACACCGGTATTCCCGGTGTAACCTGAAACACTCTGCCTAATAAAAAGCCCCCTTGTGAAAGGGGGCTTTTATAATTCTGTGTTCTCTACGGGCTTTATTAATTGCTAACACTCAAATTGATTCTCTTACTTGCTTTACCGCCATATTTTGATTCAACACTAAATTCCACCCATCCTGAAGATCCATCCATCTTAACAAGATAGCGGATCCATTGTTTATCCTTGCTTTTCAAGCGGAATTCGGTTTCTTTACTTCCTGCTGATAAGGCGGTGGAATGGAAATTACCGGGATCGATCTGCGATTTACCATCTGTAATCTCCAGCTGTGAAATATTTCCGGATGAACCGAAAACAATCTTGTCTTTAACCGCGATCTTCAACTGAACAGCCCTGTCAGATGAAGTTGGGTATATACGATCATTCTTGACTGAAACATCAATCCAGTAAAGATCATCAGTAGCCGGTGTTACCTTCACTTCATCGATTTCGACTTTCGGGAATTCGGATACACAATACATGACAAACTGCGCATTTTTGAGTGTTTCCATTTCGATATATCTTGCAGGTGGGGTTCTCTGTGTGTGTTTCTTTCTTGTGCCCCCTATCCAGATCTTACCAAGGTCCGGATGGTCAATGATATGCGGATCGATCCAGCCTTCTCCGGTAAGCTCCGTATCACACCAGATTACATACTCCTCATCGGTAACTCTGCCGTCACCATCCTGGTCTGCTTCAAATGCGGGAGAACCCCAGAGCTCCATCAAATAGCTATAAACTCCAAGCATATAGTAAGTACCTGCGTGAGCCTGCCCGGAGAGACCGCCGATCACCGGGCGATAATTTTTAAGAATTCTCGCACCACCCGTAACAATGGCAGTCTGTACATCCATATCCATCTGGTAATCCTCAGAGACGATTCTGTCATAAAGCTGGGCATATTTATTTGTTTTTTGCAGCTCAGCACGCTGATTATCGATTCTTTCTCTGTATTGTCGCCTCTGTTCAGCGTTCATGTTGACAGACCTGTCCGGTGGTGGTGCCTGAAACATTATCAGCCTGCCGGTGTTATGATAATGGAAGCTGGCAAATATGTTGGAATGTGTCCTTTGAAATTCGTAAACATTTCTGCACTCAGGTTCACTCATCGGATACGGCCATCCAGCCTGGAGGTTCCATCCATATGGGAAATTCCTGTTAGGATCGGGGCCGCCGATATCGTCTTCATTTATCCTTCCGTCTCCGTCATTATCAAATCCTTCTGAACCAATCCTGCGGAATCTCAGTACTGTTTCTCCCGGATCATCCACGGGAACAAACCTTCTTTTGTCATGTGAAAGCTTGTATTCACCCATTGGATCTTCCATATACATTATCGATAATTCACCGTCACCATCCACGTCTTCAGTCTGATCCTCATCGTAGAGGCCGTCACCGTCGTTGTCTTCAGGCCTGTATGGTTCCCGGGGATTATGAGGTGTATTGGGGTATGCGACGAATGATTCATTCGCATCGACATTCAAACCGGGAAGAATGTAGAACGTATGATTATTGACCATGTCATGGACATACTGATCGTAATCATATCTGGTCAGAAGATACCATGCTAGATAAAGCGAACACATTATTCCATTCACTTCGTTTCCATGTATTGCTCCGTCTACCCACATTGCCGATTTTTCACTATGGTCACCGGTTGATTTAGCAGTAATAGTAAGCAGAAACTGATCTCTTCCCATGCGGCTTTTACCGATACTCTCGATATCGGCGAGGTGAGAATATTGTTTCTGCAATTTATGCATTATATCCGTCCATTCAGCATAATTATAATATCTTTTCCAGCTAATTGGGAAATCCATCTCCCCGTGATAACCACCGGGATTTTTCTGGAGTTTATCCTGTGCATCAACAGGGGAGGTATTTGCTGTAAGTGCTATCACAAATGTAATAATCAGTATTAATTTCATATATTTTTTCATGATTACCTCCTCCCTGAGTTGGAATATGAAAGTTCTTTAACCTGAGTCCCGCCTTTCTGTGAGGTAACAACAACCTTTATCGGTGTGTTATCTTCGACAGCAATCAGCCATTTGACTTCAGCTTTGTTGCCTTTCCTGGTAACCTGATTCAGGTCATTGCCGCGCTGCTGCTGGAACATCCTCATCATGTAGACCGGCATGCCCATCGGCATTCTCATCCTTCTCCGGGGCTGCCTGACCTGGGTTGCCTCTGTCTGTCTGCTTATACCGGGGATTTCCATTGTTCCGTCCAGAACCCCAAGCTTCATAAATGGTGTACCGGAAAGATATGTTATTTTGTCCCGGTCACCGATAAGCCAAACTGCATCCTGACGGTTACCGGCGAGTCTTTCTCCACCGGCGACATGGGTCTGGAGTTTACCATTATTTTCTATTGTCGCTGTTACTTCGACTATTTTATAGTCTCCAGTGCTTCTTCCTTTCTTTATATTGACATTGTCACCATCGACCGTAGCTGTAGCCTCACTTGCACTGCTTGAGTTGTATAATACTTCAGCATTAGCTTCCGTGATCTCAACTTTAGGTAGAAGTCCTGCTTTAAAAAGTTCAAAATTCCAATGCAGATCGCATACTTTTCTGAGTGGTTCTCCCGGCCATGCATTGCCCCTGTATTGGGGTATCCATCCGCCGATCTCACCTTCACCAAGCTCGGGGTGGGTATATTTTTGCCATGGAATGAAAAGCTCTCCGTTATAATGATCATCCTGATATTTCAATACAGCTTTAGCAACTTCATTACGAGCATTCTCGCCGGTAACATCAGGTATACCTTCAAGGTCTTTTGCCTGATTCCAGAGTTCGGTTGACATAGAGTATGCACCGAATTGAGCAAAAGCCCAGTCCATGAAGATTCCGTATCCATAAGGACGGCCTCTCTGGTCATTATATGGGTGACGCCATCCTCTCGGCTGCGTGCTGCTCTGTCCGGTTCTTCTTGCAACCTGGCGGTTTGTCTGCTGCGGTCCGGATTGAGAGGTTCTTCTCATACGGGCAGGTATTGCTCTTTCCTGCCCAGGCGCATTAGAACCTTCGCCCAGCCATGCTGCGGGAATTTCTTCTCCCAGCAGTTCAAGATATTTTTTCCCCATAACTTTGTCATATATTGCCAGGTCTTTTGCATCAATCTTGCTGTCAGGCCATCTGGCAAAAGGTCGGAAGGTAAATCCACCGGATGTATGAAAGGACTGCACCATATAAATATTTGTATTATTGGTGAAAAATTCTACTATTGTCCGGGTTTCAGGAGCAGAAGTAGCATAATAACCGCTGCCGCTCTTTTCATTCTCATCGTTGAACCAACCTTCAGGATAATTTCTGTTTAGATCGATCCCTCTTTCAGAGTCTTCACCTCTTTTTCCGTCATTGTCGTTATCCTTGTCTTCACGGATTACAGAATATCTTTCTTTGTCTGTCTCTTCGTCTCTGCCAAGGCGTATCATTACACGGGGATCATCTTCATCCAAAACGTATCTACCTTCAGGATTTTTATACCTGAACTGAGTTATGTGACCATCTCCGTTAAGATCATCGGGTCCATCTTCGTTAATTCTACCGTCCTTATCATCATCTACATCCATTGAATTCTGCCTCTGGGAAAGTCCTCTTTCAACGCTGTTATAAACACCATCCGGATTGACGATAGGGCAAATGTAGAAGACATTGTCATCGATCAGCCTGGTAAGTTCCGGATCATTACCATACCCTGAAACAAGTTTATCAATACTGTAAAGACAAACTTCCGTTCCTGTATACTCGTTCCCATGTGTTCCGCCATCGATCCAGTGCCCAGGCTTACCGTGATACTTTTTCATAGGTGTAACATTCTGCACATTCTCTCTTCTATTATTCCGGAGATTAACATGGCGGTCTATTGTAGTTCCTTTAGCCATGTTTGTGATTACCAGAACATAGATTGTACGCCCATTGGTGCTTTTACCTATCTCTAACAGCTCAGTAATATTCTTATATGCGCTGCTCACGCTTTTAAGATATTTTACTGTCCCGTCATATCCGTGATATTCTTCAAATGAGATCGGGACTTTCTGAGCGATAGAAGAGGGCGCTGCTCCAAAGATCAGGAATACGGCTATCAGGAAATATAAACCGTAAACCGGTTTGAATTGTTTCATAAACAAACCTCCTATTCATGGATTATATAGTGAGTATAAAAAATCTCAGATTAATAGGAATGATGATGATCATATAATAAATAATTATACAAAAAAACAAGACATATCATCAAATAAATGAAGATACTTTGAAGATATTTTGCAGATACAAGCTTAAAGCGGATCCTTTTGAGAAATAGTAAGAAATCTAAAATACATCCATTTTGCAGACTTTTTCTATTGTACAGAAAAGGGTTTTAGTATCAAATGGTTTTGCGAGGAATCCTTTAGCTCCTTTTTTTTTGAGCCTAAAAAGCTGGTCTTTTGTAAGATGTCCTGAGATAATAATGATCGGTAAATCCTTTTT
>JANQEH010000144.1 GCA_028278455.1 bacterium | reverse complement strand
GCCTCCGCCGTTCTTCCTTATATCAATAATCAGATTTTCGACTTTCTTTTTCTTCAGGATTGAAAATGTATCTTTAAGAAATTCCTGAAAAGCCATATGATCTCTGAACGAATTAAAGTAAATAATACCGGTATTATATTCAGGAAAAAGCCTCAGTATATAATCGGGCATCTCTCCGGTACCGATATAGGCTTGTCTTTTAGCCTTTATAGTTTTATTCAGCACCCCGGGAACCTTTGCCATATATATTTTATTGTCTTTTCTGGAAAGATACTCAATACCGAACTCCTTACCGAATCCATATATAACCCACAAGAGATATCTGAAATTCTTCTTTATTTTATTGAGCCGGTATTCTGTCTTTTTACCGGAAGTGAACTCAAACATGGTTTTCAATATCGTGCCCGCCTGTATACCGTTGATAGAAACGATCTCAGACTCGGGTAATATCTTGCTGATGCCTGAATAATCTTCAATCATATATAGTTTTTTATCAAAGAAGGCTACTTCTAACGGGAAAAACAAACCTTTATTCTCGGCATAGTGATATAACTCTTCCGGATATTCCATATAGGTATGTCCATCCTGAAAAAGAGATACCATTGGAGAAATAATCCTGAAAAACTCCATCCTTTTAAGCGGCCGGTCAATTTTTCGCTTAACGTTACCGGTAATTATCTCTACTTTTTCTTTCGATATAGCCCAATACAGGTCAGGGTGGATCTCTTCAAAATTTTCAATAAGAAAGTCGATATCGCTATGGAGTTCTTCCGGCTGAAAATTCTCTGTAAAATCGTCAGGCTGAATTTCTCTGTAATTTCCTGCAGGATCACCCCCTGAGACAGCAAAATATGCAATTATTACTACAATCAGGGCAATCGCTATAAAAACTACTTTTTTCATCTTTTTAAAATCGTACTAAAGAATCCGTTTTTATATCTATTCTTCAGTGAAATACAATTTATTAATTAAAATATTTAAATTATTTATCTACTCAGGTAATATATTTCCTATTTCAATTTAACCAAAAGAAATTGGGACGAAATTGCACTAATTAAGAGATGAACGTACCAAAATCAGGCACAAAAATAGCCGGAATACTTTGTCAAACTTATTTTGTCGAAAATCTGTGTACTGTAACATGTGTATATTTCTCTCCAGGATTCAGAACTGTTGAGGGAAATTCCGGGATATTGGGTGAATCCGGAAAATGCTGTGTTTCAAGGCAGAATCCATAATTTTTACTATAAACTCTGCCATTTTTTCCGGTTATTGTTCCATCGAGAAAATTCCCCGAATAGAACTGCAGACCTGGCTCGGTAGTAAGTATTTCCATAATTCTTCCTGTTTCAGGCTCATATACTCTTGCTGCAAGCGAAAGTCCATCTCCCTCTTTATTGAGCGCATAACTGTGGTCGTATCCCCCCTGAACACTTTTTATCTTTTTACCAATTGATTCCTCTTTCTGAAAGTTCATTGGTGTTCCCTCAACCGGATAATATGCACCCTTTGGTATCAATTCATCGTCTACGGCAATATATTTGTCTGCATTTATCATTATAATGTGATCCAGTACATCTCTTTTGCCCTGTCCTGCAAGGTTGAAGTAGCTATGATGTGTCAGATTTACTACCGTAGGCTTATCTGTCTCAGCTTCGTATTCTAACTTGAGTTCATTTTCATTATTAAGCGTGTATTTAACCTTTACCAGCAGATTTCCCGGATAACCTTCCTCCACATCATTGCTCAGGTATTTAAAAATCACACTCACTGCATTTTCATCTCTGAGTTCTTCAGAATCCCAGACTACCCTGTTAAAACCTTTAATACCACCATGAAGGTGGTTGTTGCCGTTATTTGTTGCGAGTTTATAAACCTTTCCATTTAGTATGAAAACACCTTTTGCTATACGGTTTCCATACCTTCCGATAGTCGCACCTAAATAAGCTGTATCATCTAAATATCCCTCAAGATCGTCATATCCAAGAGTAATATCTGCAATATTACCGTCTCTGTCAGGATTTTCCAGGGAAACAAGGATTGCACCATAGTTTATCAGCACTATTCTCATCAAGTTGTCGTTTGTCAGAGTATATTTAGTAATCTCCTTTCCATCAGGTGTATTCCCGAATGATTTTTTCTGTATATCCATAATAAAAACTTCCCTGGTTGTTGAATTCCGGTTTGAACAGCTGAAAAAGCTGATATAAGCATAGTAGGAATTACTGAAAGCGCCAGAAACTTAATTATTTTTATAAAAGGCCTTTCTTATTGATGCATTACTTTAATTGCACACACCTTACGCTATGTCATACTTATCATTATGCCATATTCTTGAAGTTCCATTATCATGGTTTCATAAAGCGCGCCAATGAAGACCTCTTCCGGGAATACAACACCCTGTTCATAGATCTGATCCCTCGCAATCATCCTTGCTGCAATAGCTGCGGGTAGTCCGGTTGTCCTTGCCATGGCAGTATACCCTGATTCTTTGTCGTAATGATCGATCAATTCAAAAACTAACTTCTTCTGCACTCCCTTGCTTTTACCCGATACAATGATCCGCATGACGAGAATATCCCCTTCAGGGCCAAGCTCCAATTTGGATCCGAGTATACTTACCAGCGCATCTAAAGGCTTGATCAACGAATTATTGACTTCAACATCATATTCCTCTAGAAATCCACAATCTCTTAGAAATTTAACCTTTTCTACAAAACCGGGATACCTCAGTGTTTTCTCTTCAAGATTTCCTTTTACAATACCGGCCATAGTGATAGGCAGTGATGCAAGCCCGTCAGTAAAATAAGCTTCCAATTTTCCTATCGGTTCCGGAAAATCGAGTATTTCATAGCCTGTGAGTGGTTCTAACTCTACTGGCTCACCTCCCGAAAATACTCTTGCCTGCCTGTTGTAGACCCTGAATACACTTTCTAGTGTATAAACAGTCTGATAATCAAGTGGAGGTGTTTTGACTTTCGGGATACCCCCTACATAGATCACAGCATCTTGAACTTCGTCAAGTAGAAATCTGGCAGCATGCCCAACGCACATATTACTCAAACCAGGAGCTACGCCAAATCCGGGAATAATGATCACGTCATTTTTTATAGCTTCTTCGTGTAGCGCCTTCCTCTTTTCAGGATAGGAGCCCACAAGATCTATCAGGCTGACTCCGGCATCTATCGCAGCCATAATTGAATTCAGACTCGATCCGTGCGGTAAGGCAGATACAGAAGCATCATGTCCACTTAGAAGGTCAGCTGTTCCTGATTTATCTGATACATCGCACTCCCTGATTTCCAGCCTTTCGCTGTTAATAAATTCTTCTGTTAATTTGAGATTGCTTTCCGAATTATCAAGAATCGTTACCCTTGATTTTTTTTCCTCTTCAAGCAGGTTCTTAGCTACTACTCTACCCATCATACCTGCTCCTAAGACCGCGTATTTCTTCAATTTTTCTCCTTTTAAGTGAATCCGACAATTAGGTATAAGATACATGCTGCGGAAGCCACAGTCATTGCATACGGCAGCTGAGTTTTAACATGGTCGATATGATCACACGCTGCTCCTAATGATGATAATACTGTTGTATCTGATAGCGGTGAACAGTGATCTCCAAACACTCCACCACCAGCTACAGCCGCAAAAGAAGCCAGAACAAGAGGATCAATCACTCCCCCGCTGAATTGATAAGCAAGAGGGAGCGCTATTGGCATCATAATGGCATATGAACCCCATGCAGTTCCCGTTGCAAAACTGATCAATCCGGTTATAATGAATACTAAACACGGCAATAGCCCGGGAGACATCCATTCCCTTGATGTATTCACAATATATTCTGCTGTTCCCATCTCTTTGCTTACAGTGTTGATACAATATGCCAACGCAAGAATCACTACCGCCGGCATTACTCCCTTTATCCCGGAAATTACCCTCTGCATGATCCCGCGAAGATCATCGACTTTCTGTAACCACATAATTATACCGAGTACAGTGCATGCGAGCATGAATCCTTCAAGTACACTTGCCTTTCCCATAACGAAAAATGTAGTAAGATTTGTCCCGATTATTATGAAGACCGGCAACAGGAAATTAAGGAAAATATTCGGGCGCATCGATTTGGAAACCTCCATTTCTGTCAGATCACTGCTCATCATCGGGACTGAACCGTCATTCATTAGTTTTCCAAGCTCAATTGTTCTTCTTTCCGCCTTTTTCATTGGGCCAAAATCCGGGATAATGCTTAATGATATTAGAAGAACAAAGACCACCGATAAATACCCATAAAAGTTATACGGTATACAACTGATAAAAAGGCTAAGCGCCTGGTCTTTGTCCGCTATTCCTGCGGTTCCTATAGATAGACCGCTCAAATATACTGCCCATGCTGTTACAGGAAATAGTACTATAAGTGGGGCCGAAGTAGAATCGCAGATATAGGCTAGTTTTTCACGGGATATCCTGAATTTATCTGTAAGATCCCTCATAACCGGCCCAACAAACAAAGGGCTGAAATAATCGCTGAAGAAAATAAAAATTCCCATCCCCCAACCAAGCGTGTGAACCTGTTTTCTGGTTTTAGCCCAGCTTTCAACATTGTTGTTGAACATCCTCACGGCACCGCACCTTTGAAAAAATGCCACCAGTACTCCAATACAAAGCTCGATAAGACAAATCCAAATAAAATCTTCTTTTCCAAGAGACCGTGTTATTAGGCCAGGGAAACCCTCCATACCCTGTCCCATCAATATCACCCCGACAAGGCAAGCTGCAGCAAGGCTTATCACAGCATCTTTAGTTATAAATGCCAGTATAACTGCAAGAACAGGAGGTATAACTGAGGTCCAGGTGGGTTCCAAACTATCTCCAGTGGATTCTATCTTCTTACTATTACATTTTTGTCAATAATACTGAATTTGTAATGTAGATAAACACTATTAATATGTCAATGCAATAAATTGAATTTGGCAATAATGTTAGGGTATTTTGCGTTTCATGTGTATTGAAAACAGGGTAGATATAATTTTTTCTTTCAATGCTTAGGTAAGTATCAATAATATATAGCAACTGGTATTTTGGTTCACTAAAGTAGAGGTCATTGAGGGACTACAGAATGCAAAAATTACTATCCTTTTGTATTGCGTTGTCATTTATTCTATTGCTTTGTCTAACTGGCTATTCACAGACAGCAGATCTAAAAATGGCAAAATATGGAAGTGTCCCACTGAGCTTTTGCGAAAACAACGGGCAAGTTGATAATAAGATAATGTATTCCGCATCGGGTTCAGGCACAGATATTTATTTTGCACCTGAGGGAGCTACCTTTATACTGAGAAAGAAAAATAAATTATCGAAAAATGCATTTTCACGCTATCCTGTTGATGAATTATTACCATCTATGTCAGATCCTCCCGTAACGCAGGAGCGCTTGTACGAAAGCTATGCTGTAAAGCTCAATTTCCTAAATTCTAATAATGATATTGAGGTGATTGGTGAAGAACGTCTCCCGTGGAGAAATAACTACTTTATTGGTAATGATCCCTCACTCTGGAGAACAAATATCCCAAATTTTAGAAAGATCCGGTATAGTGAAATTTATCAGGGTATCGATCTTGTATATTACGGAAGCCAGACGAATATTAAGTATGATTATATAGTCTACCCGGGAGAGGATCCTGATCAAATCCTGCTGCAGTACGATATTGGTAAGGGTGAAACCAATAATTTGTCCGTTAACTCTGGTGGAGAGCTGATTATCAGGACTCCATTCGGAGATATAAAGGAGAAAAAACCTTACGCGTACCAGGTAATAAACGGAAAGGAAAAAGAGGTTGAGATTGATTACAAAATCGTTGACTTAAAAGCAAACATATACACTTTTAAAATAGGCAGATACGATCCGCGTTTCACTCTTACCATCGATCCGGAGCTTGTTTATTCGACAATTATCGGTGGTAACGGTACATATGAAGAACCTTATTCAATCTATGTTGATAACTCCGGTTGTGTTTATCTTACGGGAATAACCAGTTCACTTGATTTCCCTGTAACTTCCGGAGCTATTCAAGCCAGCAGAAACGATAATGAAGATATTTTTGTGTGTAAACTGAATCAATGGGGCACAGGTTTAGTATATTCAAGCTATATAGGGGGGAACTCACATGAAAACGGAGTTGGAATTACAAGCGATATCAGTGGTAATATTTATGTATCCGGACATACCCTTTCAACAGACTGGCCTGTAACTCAAGGTACACACAGCAATAGTAATAAAGGTTTATATGACATCTTCGTTACCAGGTTAGATTCATCGGGGAGCACTATCCTTAGTTCTACATATATTGGCGGAGACGAAAACGATACAGGGGGAAGGATTTTTATCGATAATCAAGGTGATATTATCATTTATGGAAACACTAAATCGACCAATTTCCCCACCAGCAGCACTGCATATGACAGATCTCATAACGGACATACGGATTTTTTTATTTTAAGGATGGATCCTGATCTTCATTATGTCAATCAGTCTACACTGTTTGGCGGCCGGTATAGTGATTACTTAATGTCATGCAAATCTGATTCCGAAGGTAATTTTTATTTAACCGGATATACTACCTCCGGAGACTTTCCAACTACAAACAGTGTTTTCGACAACAGACAAATAACGCGTAATTGTGAAGGATTCGTATGTAAAATGAACTCAACTTTTAGATATCTTGATTTCTCAACATATGTCGGTGGAGATTCGTATGACTATTTTTTTGATCTCGAGCTAGACGAAGATAACAATATATATCTTGCGGGATACTCAGAATCAAGTGATTTTCCGACTACTCCAGGAGCATACAGTGAGGAAAATAGCGGCCTTTACGACGCAATTTTGTGCAAGATGGATTCACAGGGATTAAATTTAATTTATTCAACTTATTTCGGCGGATCCGGTATTGACCATATAAAATCACTGTGTATTGACAGTGAGGATAACCTGATCATTGGAGGCCATTCAGAATCATCGGATCTACCGACCACCGAAAATGCGTTCCAGAACGCTCCAAACGGCAATCTTGATTTATTTATCACCAAATTTAATTCATCATGCGATTCTATTATATATTCGTCATATTTTGGGGGAAGCGATGATGAAATAGTACAGGTTATGTCAATAGATAAATACGATTTCATTTATGCAGCGGGTTATACATATTCCACTTATTTCCCTACTACTCCAGGTGCGTTCAGCAGTGACTGCTTTGGTGAGGATGTATTCGTGATGAAACTGACATTCGATCCTTTATACAACTACCCTCCCTTCTTCGATCCGGTTCCCGATCAGATCCTGGAGATTGGGGATACTTTAAAAATAGTCTTAAATGCAATTGACAGAGACAGAGATAATCTAACATTCAGCACAGAAAACAATCCACCAGGTTCAAACCTCTCCGACAATGTTTTCACATGGATACCTGTATCCGGTCAGAAAGGTAACCACAAAGTGAAATTCATTGTATCCGACGGCTTAATTGCTGATACTATAGAAGTAAATATTTTTATTAACACCCCCCCGGTTCTGCAGCCGGTCGGAGATATTTGTATTTATGCCAAAGATACATTGAGATTTGTATTGAAAGCAATTGACCTGGATAGAGATAGTCTTTCTTTCTTCATGGAATGCGGATTTTCAGGGCCCATTCTTACTGATAGTGTTTTTATCTGGATCCCTGAATCTTATATTAATGGTGATTTCTCATTTTTATTCATCGTATCAGACGGGATTAATTCGGATTCAATAACTATCACAATTACAGTTATAATAAATCTTAAACCTGTTTTATACTTCCTGAATGATCAAAGTACTTATGTCAACGATACTCTGAAAGTTATTCTGAAGGCCGTAAGCCGGACATTGAACAGACTGACTTATTCTGCAGTAAACATTCCTCAGGGTGCTGTGTTTTCGGATAGTATATTTACCTGGAAACCGGAAGATAACCAAACAGGTATTTATATAGTTAAATTTATCGCTAAAGACAGCATCTTTGCGGATTCACAAAGTGTAAGGATAACTGTTCTCGAAAACGCTCCACCCAAATTCTCTCCTGCCAATCCGGTAAACATTACTGTATACGAAGGTGATTCTGTCCGGTTTTACCTTGAAGCTATTGATAACAATAACAGCAACCTGAGTTTCTCAATGGCAGGATTCCCTGATGGCTCATTATTGAATGGACAAGTTTTCTCATGGTTGCCAGGTGAATACCAGACTGGGTCATATACAATATCTTTTTCGGCAACCGATGGTCAACTTTCTGCATATCATAAAGTTACAATTATCGTCAAAAGTTCATACTTTGAATTATTACAGAATTATCCTAATCCTTTTAATCCTGAAACTAAAATAAGTTTTAGGATTCCTAATGCATCTGATGTGAAAATCAGAATTTTCAATATCAAAGGCCAATTAGTTGCCACCCTTGTAAATACAGTTCTACCTGTAGGTAAATACACCTATTATTGGGATGGAAAAAATTCAGCAGGTAGAAAAGTTGGAACCGGCACTTATATATATCAGCTTATTGCCGGTAATTTTATAGCATCGAAAAAGATGACAATTATAAAATAATCGATCAATCGGAAGATTTAGTATTTATCAAAAAAAATTCTATTTACCTTTCAGGACAAATACCCTTCTTTTAAATTAAAGATAGTTTGCCTTCTCAACGGTTTTAGTATTATTTATTTAAAATAATAATTATACTGGATTATATCCGGTTTAAATAATGCAGATTCAATGCAAAAATCAGTAAAATTCAGATTCTATGAGGAACTGAACGATTTCTTACCTTCTGACAAGAGAAAGATCAGCTTCTCATATTATTTCATGGGAAAGCAATCGATCAAGGACGCAATCGAGGCAATAGGTGTACCTCACAGTGAAATCGATCTCATCCTTGTAAACAGCAAGTCCGTTTCTTTTAGCTACTTTCTTGCGGATAATGACAACATTTCCGTATATCCGGTTTTCGAAAGCCTTGACATTTCAGGGATCACACGACTTCGGCCGGAACCTCTGCGCGTAACAAAGTTTATCCTCGATGTCCACCTGGGAAAACTTTCCAGATATCTGAGGATACTCGGCTTCGATACTCTTTA
This sequence comes from bacterium, assembly GCA_028278455.1. GTDB lineage: Bacteria > SM23-31 > SM23-31 > SM23-31 > SM23-31 > JANQEH01. The sequence goes on along the minus strand of JANQEH010000144.1, from coordinate 6,382 downwards.
TACAAATAGTTACGATGATCCTGAAATAGTAAAGATAGCTAAAGATGAAGACAGGATTATTCTTACGCGGGATGTCGATCTACTAAAAAATGGTGATGTGACTCATGGATACTGGATAAGGTCGCAGAAACCCAGGCAGCAGCTAAGCGATGTGATAAGAAGATACCAACTACGGGCTGATTTTTCACCGTTCAAAAGATGTATTATCTGTAACGGTAAGATCGAAAGCATACCTAAAGTATCTGTATTAGACAAACTTGAGAAAAACACAAAGAAATATTTCAATGAATTTTTTAGGTGCATGAACTGTGAAAAAATATACTGGAAAGGTTCTCATTACATAAAAATGAAGATCTTCGTTGAAAATCTGAAAATAGAAACGGATCTGAATTCAGAAAATATATCTGTTGAGTAACATACCGGGTGAATACTTTTCACAATTGATTCTCATTCAAAAGGAGAATTAATGCGGGTGTTAGATCAATATAATAAAATTCGGTTCTAATGTTTTACTCATATCGTATTGTGTCTACAGGATTCATCCTTGACGCCCTGAAAGCCTGTATACTTACTGTCAACAATCCTATCAGGAATGCGGTTACAGCTCCTGTTAAGAAGATTAGCAGGCTGAGCTCTATCCTGTAGGCAAAATTATCCAGCCACTTATTCATAGCATAATATGCAGCAGGCCATGCGAAAATATTTGCTGCAATGATCAAAATTATAAATTCCCTGTTCACGATCGATATTATACCGGACACCGATGCTCCGAGGACTTTTCTTATTCCAATTTCCTTCGTTTTACCGGCAGCGGTTAATAAAGTCAAGCCGAACAAACCAAGGCACGCTATAAATATTGCAAATGAAGCTGAAATTGAAATTATATTACCCCATCTTTCATCATCTACATGTATTGCTGAAAGATCATCATCTACGAATGAATACATAAATGGATTGTCAGGTGCAATCTCTGAGTATTGCAGCTTTATCCTGTCTAACAATTCGCTTGAATAACTATTTTTAAGCCTGAAGAATACATAATTCACTTCATCTAAATGATTGAAGACCATAAGAGGAGTTATCTTATACCTTAATGAGGAAAAATGAAAATCCTTTAGCACACCTGCTATAACCGGATTTTCACCTCCAACTTGATTTCTTAAGTTAGGTAATACCTCTTTAATAGTCCTCCCTACTGGGGATTCCACTTCAAAAATTCTGCAAAATGCCTCGTTAACGAATACTGTATTCCCCGATGTGTTTATCAATTCGTCATTAATTGATCGTTTTTCAATGAAACTGAATTCAAGATCATCTAGTAGATTCTGATCTACGAAGAAAATTGATATCAACGTATAATCCCCATTACCGAAACTATACGGTAGTCCCGACCTGTGTTCTTGCATTAGAGAAGCTGAAGAAGCTGAAACAGATAGTACATCCGGAGTACCCGAAAACTCATTTTTTAACTGCTCAAAAATCCTTTTATTTGCCGATCCATCTCCAGGTTCGCTTACCAGCCTGAGAGAGAGTAGATCGGTATCATTGAATCCCAGGTCTCTGTTATTTATAAATCCTCTTTGCCCCTGCATTGTAACTGTGGAAATTACGAGAAAAATAGACAAACCAAACTGGATCAGGATGAGTAATCTGGTAAAAAGGTTTTTACCTCCTAAACGCAGTCTTTTCCTGAACATCTCGTTAATACTGAATTTTGAAAACACTATCGATGGATAGCTTCCGGCAATAGCACCGGTTGTAACCAGTAATACAGCAATAAACAAGATAGTTTTGAATTCAAATAGCGCCCTGATTTCAAGTTCTTTCATGGTATAAGAATTAAAACCCGATAATAGCAGAGCAGCCAAGTTTATACCCAGTATGAGCGCCAGGAAGACAAGTATCGCCGATTCGAACCAAAATTGGTTTTTAAGCTGTTTTTCCAATGCCCCCATTACCTTCCTCATTCCTATTTCCTTCAAACGAGCAGAAGCTCCCCCAATGGATAGGTTCATAAAGTTAAAACAGGCGATAAGCAGAATAAATGCTGCTATCGCAGCAAGGATATATGAATAGCGGATATCACTTGGAGGTGACATCGAGAGCGCAACCGATTCAGGATCGAGGTGATGATCTACCAGTGAGCTCAGGGTCCATTTGATATTAGATGAATAGGTTTTTGTGCTGTTCCTTTTCACCAGTTCTTCGATCTTTCTATCCAGTCCCTCAATACCTGCGGGTGAATCCAGCCTGATATAAGTTGCCGCCGCCATTGAGTTCCAGTTCTCGAGAGTAGATTTATATCCGGGAGTAAAATTTATTACCAGGTTGAACCTTATGCTTGAATTCCCCGGAGGATCCCCTGCAACTCCTCTAATAATATAATCATTGATAGAATTGTTATCCCGTATGGTGATTGACTTGCCGACAGGATCCTCGTTTCCGAAATACTTTTCTGACAGGGATTCAGTTATCACTGCCGCTTTCGGTTCATTGAGTATCGTCCCGGGATCCCCTGAAATTAAGGAAAAATTAAAGAACTCAAAAAAATCAGGATCGGCATACAAAACATCCTCATTGAAAACAGTTTCGCCAGACCTGAGAATAACACTTCTGCTGTTTATCCTGATTGCTGACTCTATCTCCGGGTATTCTGAAACTAAAGCAGGCCCAAGAGGGCCGGCCGGCTCACTGTAAAATGCATCGGTCCCAAACAATAACCTTGTTTTGATCTCATATATACTCTCCGCCTACTCATGGAACCTGTCGTATCCAAGCTCATCATTTATATAAAGATAGATCAGTATACAGCATGCGATCCCGGTAGAAAGACCGAATATATTGATAACAGTCTGGATCTTTGATCTTCTGAGGTTTCTGAAAGCGATTTTCAGGTAATTTTTAAACATTGATACTCTCCCATAATATGTTTCTCGTAAAAAACCAGGGACAGACAGAAATATCTGCTCCCAAATCCACAAATTAGACTTCAATCTGCCAGCATCCTTGCGGACAGAATTATATAGTTCTTCGAAGTCTCCTTCGAGATAGGAACTGTCCATGTCCGGCATGAGTTTTCCGAGCAACCAAACCGGAAACCGGGGAATCTTCTGTAAATCTCTATTCATATCTTAACGAATTTATCGGATTAGTTCTCGCAGCTTTAAAAGCCTGGTAAGCAACTGAGAAAAAAACGATTAAAATTCCTATAATAAGCGAATATATAAACACATCATTCCTTACGCCTGTTCTATAATAGAATCCTTCTAACCAGTTTTCCATAAGAATAAATGATAACGGCCAGGAAATGATATTAGCTACAGTTATCAGACTGATAAAATTCTTTGAAATCATTATAATAATTGAGGATACTGATGATCCCAGTACCTTTCTAATTCCTATCTCTTTGGTTTTATTTTCTGCAGTGAAAGTTGCTAATCCAAACATACCCAGTGAAGCGATAAAAACTGCTATGCATGAAAAACACTTAAAGATATTTCCCATCTTTCTATCATTTATATGAAGTCTATCAAAACTTTCCTCAATAAATGAGTAGTTGAATGGAAGCTCTGGAACAGTACTTTCCCATACTTTTGAAAGTCTGTTAATTGTATCCTGTATATCACCTGTATTTATTCTGATAGCTGCGAAATTAAGGTTGCTTTTAAACCAACCCGGTTCGACACCCTCTGTCACAGGAATGAATATTGCAGGTTTTATTTCTTCTCTCAGAGATGTATCATTAAAGTCTTTAACTACTCCGATCACCCTGGAAATTCGTAGGTCACTTCCAAATCTTATCTCTTTTCCCAGAGCATTATCTGCATCCTTCCATCCGAATTTACTTACTGCTGCTTCGTTTATAAGGAATGCTTCCTGCACATCTGAACTAAATTTTTCGGAGAACTCCCTTCCAGCAACAATCTCAAATTCCAGTGTTCTAAAATAATTATAGTCGATAAAATAGGTCTCTAACTGAAACCTGCTTAAATGCCCTTCAGGAATAACCGGCCAGCTGTCATTCCACCCGGTTGCAGGAATTCTCGAGCTAAATGATACATTTGAAACACCCGGTACCGATAACAGACTATTAGCTAATGTCTTAACGTTCCTGTTTACATTATCGTTGATCCGCAAATAAAGAACCTGGTCTTTGTTAAATCCTAATTCTTTATGCCTGATGAAGTACATCTGATCATTAATTATTAATGTACTGATCATGAGTATTGTTGTGATCGAAAATTGAATCAGCATCAGAATTCTTTTGAATCCGGAGCCGCTTCTGCTTGAGGCTCCGCTTTTCCGAAACAGATCAACAGGTCTATGAGCAGAAAGGATGAATGCAGGATATACTGAAGAAAACAATGCAGTAGATATCGCTACAACCAATATGAATATAAAAAACCGTATGTTTTCTCCGGAAATAAGGATAATACTTTTTCCGGCAAAATTATTTAAGTAAGGTAATCCAATAATCACAATTAAAGTACTAATAATAAATGCCATGAAGCTGATAAATAACGATTCAGCTGTTATCTGACTTATTAATTGTGTTTTTATTGCACCAGCAATTTTCCTAATCCCTATTTCTCTTGTTCTCCTGGAAGAACGGGCAATAGTAAGATTCATAAAATTTACAGAACCCGCAATCAGGATTAAAACTGCTACAATTGCTAAAATATAAATAATCATCATTGGCTCGTTACCTGACTCGCTGAATTCCTGATCCAGATGAACCGATTTCAGCGGTTGTACATGGTATTTATATTTAAAGCCTGTGCGATTTATATATTCACCTCCATGCCGCATGACGAATTCCGGTAGCTTTTTTTCGAAAGCCCTTTTATCAAATCCTTCCGGTACTAATATATAGGTAGTATTTGAAGGAAATTGAAAGAAAATATCCATCCTTGTAAATTTTTCCAGAGTTTTAATGGATATTAGAAAATCAAACCTGACATCTGTATTATAAGGGATATCCTCTACTATTCCGGTTATCCGGATTGGAATTCTATTATCGTATTCAATTGTTTTCCCTATCGGATTTTCATCGTTGAAGTATTTGAAAGCGGCTGTTTTTGAAATTACTGCTGTATTTGGCTCAATCAGCGCGGTTACCGGATCACCTTTAATAAAATCAAATGAGAATACATCAAAAATGTCATGATCCGAAAAAAATATACTCTGTTCGTAATATCTCTTTTCTTCATATTGAATTATACGTTCTCCTTTAGAAGCAAAACGGATTGCAGTAAGTATGTCGGGAAATTCTTCCTTCATCAGGGGTGCAGTAGGAAAAGATGTAGTCGGATTTCTGTATATCCTGTCATCATTACCCATTTCGCCCGTAATCCTGTAGATTCTATCTGAGTTCTTATGAAAAGAATCGTAGGTTAACTCATCCTGTATATAAAGAAAGATAAATGCTGCAGATGCAAATCCTATTGAAAGTCCGAAAACATTGACAATAGTATATAACTTATTTCTAATAAATATTCTGAATGCAATTTTCATATAATTCTTAAACATTGACATTCTCCCGTAATATGATTCACGTAGAAATCCGGGAACAGATTTAAGGACCTGAGCCCAAAGCCAAAAATAAGACCTGACTCTGCCTTTATCTTCAAGGACAGCATAATACAGTTCTTCGAAATCGCCTTCGAGAAAGGGACTATCCATGTAAGGCATGAGCATTCCAAGCAGCCGGCCGGGAAACCGGGGTATTCTCTTTTCGGTATCCATTTATTTCTCGTAAACCGGATCCGAGTATCCATCCCACATCAAATCTACCATCTTCTTTGCCTGGGATAGTACATTGAAGCCCTTTTTCGTCAGTCTATAATACTTGATCGCCTTCCCACCCCTAATCGGATTCGGTTCCCCGAGGTAAGTATCGAGGTGTCCGCTCTTTCTGAGGCGGTTCAGCGGTGAATAGATCGTCCCCACAGAGTAATACTTCCCGGTGTATTCCTTGATTTTTTCCCGTATAGGTACAAGGTAAGCATTCTCTTTCAGGTGATAAATGGCGAGCAGAATCTGCTCCTCCTGTTTGGTTAAAACTTTCATTTCATGCACCTGCCTATCAATTTCTTTGGATTATTCGAAGTTATCATAATACCTTATACGCAGATTTCTTCGAAATGTTCGAAGTTATTGTAGATTTTCTTTATGATATCAGAATTCGGTTTTCTATGAGGTTATACTTTGGCAGTAAATCACAATATATGGATTTTAATTATACCCGATCAAAAGACTGCTGAATTTGCGTATAATAAATTTAGGGGCTTGACAACTAAAGCGACTTAAATTGTCGCATTATTTCGGACAATATTTTTTCTATATTTCGTTTTCTGTTGTTAAATCGAAATTCATGTTCTTT